>DAOUGF010000107.1:0-7544 GCA_034429295.1 Chloroflexaceae bacterium | reverse complement strand
CCTACCCAGGTATCGGCGCCGGGCAGCGACACATCGCGCAACGTGCGATCCTCGGCTGGCCCTGTCGCATAGGGCGGCTGCGCCTCGGCTACCTGCCGGGGCGACGGCGCGTCGGCGCGGACGGTCAGGAGCGCCTCGATGTCGGCGCGGCGGTAGAGGCGCTCGCGGCCAACACCCTTGCGATAGCTGCGCAGCACGCCACGGCTCACATACGCGTAGAGCGTGGCCCGCTTCACGCCGAGCAGGGCGGTAGCCTCCTCGCCTGTTAGATACAGCTCGCCGTCGATCTCTTGCATCACCTCAGTATACGCCAGGCGCCGCGTCGCCGTCAATAGAAATCAATATATATCAACATATATTGACAATTGTCGAACGGAGTGCTATGCTCTGCCTCATACAGAGCCAGGCATGCTGCCTGGCCGTAACGCAGGGCAAAGGCGTAAGCAGGCGGCAGCCGCATGCTGCACTCTCAATGCTGCATGCTCACCAAGGCGCACCAGGCCGGGCGCTGCCAGTCTGTGCGGAGGAGGCGCGTATCACCATGAACGCGGCAGTAAACGTGGGGCTGGATGGGACGATCGTGGCGGAGACGCGGCTCGGGTCGATCGACGGCGTCGGCGGGCGGCTCAGCTACTGCGGCTATAGTGTGCACGACCTGGCGGAGAGGGTGAGCTGGGAGGAGGTGCTGTACCTGCTCTGGCACGGCGAGCTGCCCACAGCGGCGGCCCTGGCGGAGCTGCGGGGACGCCTGGAGGCGGAGCGGCGGCTGAGCGAGGAGGAACTGGCGCTGGTGCGGGCACTCCAGCGGGAGGGCCACGCCATGGATGTGCTGCGGGCCGCGGTGAGCCTGCTGGCAGGGCTCCACAAGCCAGGGCTGATGCGGGCCGATACGCTGCTCGACGATGGGCTACGGCTCACGGCGAAGCTGCCGCTGCTGGTGGCAGCTTGGGCGCGGCTGCGGGCCGGGCAGGAGCCGGTGGCGCCGGTCGCCGGTATGAGCCACGCGGCCGCCTTTCTCCACGCGCTCCACGGCCGGGCGCCCGCGCCCGAAGAGGAGGCGGCGTTCAACTGCTATCTGGTGCTCCTGGCCGAGCACGGGCTGAACGTCTCGACCTTTGTGGCCCGCGTGGTGGCGAGCGCCCAGAATGACCTCTACGCTGCGATCGACGCAGCGCTCGCCGCGCTCAAAGGGGTGGCCCACGGCGGAGC
Organism: Chloroflexaceae bacterium; assembly: GCA_034429295.1. Classification (GTDB taxonomy): domain Bacteria; phylum Chloroflexota; class Chloroflexia; order Chloroflexales; family Chloroflexaceae; genus OHK40. Next base: position 6,335 of record DAOUGF010000107.1, on the reverse strand, counting down.
GAACGAGCAGGCGATGCGAACCTTCCTCGCCATCGGGGCGCCCGCGGAGGTGCCGGCCTATGTGGATGGGCTGTTGGCGCGCAAGGAGCGCCTGATGGGCGTAGGGCATCGCATCTACCGCACGGAGGACCCGCGGGTGCGCCACCTGCGGCGCCACTCGGCCGCCCTGGCGAGCCGGCCAGGCGCCGATGCCACGGCCCACCAGGTGGCCGAGGCGGTGGCAGCGTATGTGCAGGAGCACCCGTTCTTCCGCGAGCGCAAGCTCTTCCCCAATGTGGAGTTCTACAGCGCGCCGCTGCTCTATCAGCTCGGCCTGCCGCTGGACACCTTCACCTTAGCCTTTGCGATGGCCCGCATGCCCGGCTGGGTCGCCCATATCCGCGAGCAGCTAGCCGTGGCGCGGCTAGTGCGCCCCGAAGCGGCGTATGTGGGGCCCGAGCCCCGGCCCTTCCTGCCTATCGATGAGCGAGCAGCGGGGGGCACCTGATGGCACCCCGGCCCCGCGCTGAGGTCGAGCGCTCGCTGCGCGGCTTCATGATGCACGAGGAGCCTCGCTCGGAGCTGTACGCCTGCCTGAGCGCGGCTATCCTGGAGGACGAAGAGTTGCTAGGCCTCGCGGCCCAAGCCAGGCCCGGCCAGCCGCCCGCCCATATGATCTTCGGGGCCGTCCACTTCCTGCTGCTCAGCGGTCTCGAGCACCCGCTGTCGGAGTATTACCCGACGCTCGGCGGCACACGGGCGCCCGACGCCGACGCGCCGCGGGCGTTCCGCGACCTCTGCCTGAGGTGGCGCCGGGAGATCGAGGAGTTGCTAGCGACGCGACTCACCCAGACGAATGAGCCCCGTCGCTGCGCCTACCTGTACCCGGCGTTCGCCATGGTAGCGGCTGCGGGCGAAGGAAGGCCCCTCGCCCTGATCGAGATCGGGCCGAGCGCCGGGCTCAACATGTACTGGGATCGCTACAGCTACGAGTATGGCGACGGGCTGCGCCGCGGGGCGGCCGGCTCACCGGTGCGGATCGCCACCGAGCTGCGGGGCTCTGTGCGGCCGCCGCTCCCGGAACAGGCCCCGGCTGTCGCATGGCGGGTCGGCGTCGATCTGAACCCGGTGGCGATCGACGATGAGGCGGCGGTGCGCTGGCTCGAGGCGCTGATCTGGCCCGAGCACACCGAGCGGGTGGCCCGGCTGCGGGCGGCGCTGGCCCTGGCGCGTCAGGAGCGGCCGCCGATCGTTGCGGGCGACGCGCTCGCGCTGCTGCCGGAGCTGATCGCCGCCGCGCCGCCCGACGCGACGCTCTGCCTCTACCACACCCATGTAACCTACCAGTTCACACCGGCCATGCGCGCCCGGCTCGGCAGGCTCCTACGGGCGGCCGCCCGCCAGCGGCCTGTCTCGCGCCTGAGCTGCGAGGGCTCCCGCGCCAGCCCGCCGCGGCTGCTGCTGCAACGGTTCGCTGGAGGGCAGCGGCACGAGCAGCTCCTCGCCATCACCTCCGGCCACGCCAGCTGGGTAGCGTGGCGAGCAGCTTCCTGACACACAACCAAAGGCACATGCAGGAGCGGGCTGCGTTAGCGCCCGCTCCTGCTATGTATCGCTGACAATTCGCTCATCTAGACGCCATGAGGCGGTCCGGCCATTGCTCAGGTCGGTAACCCGGTTTATAATTGGTTGTACCGGGGGTGGGCCTGAATATCTGCAACACACTGTCCACGCTGATGGGGACAGTGTGCCGGGAGCGCCATTATGGCTCCGACGATTATTATTTTCGCCGACGGAACACAGGGAGAGATCACAACCAGGCTCGGCCCCGGCGCTACGCCGGTGATATACAGCTTGCTCCACGACACCGTCGCCGCCGCCCGCCTGCTGCGCGGCGTACAGGTGGTGGTACGCTACAGCGCTGCTGTAGCGCCCGCTATCGCCGCCGACCTTGACCGCAGCATCGACGCGGCACCGCTCGCGGCCAGCGGCCGGTTGGGCGTCGCCACGGCCCTCGCTGAGGCGCTCGCCTCCGGCGACCCCGCCGTGCTGATCGGCCCAAACCTGCCCCACCTCCCCCCCTGGCGCCTACGGGACGCGCTCACCCACCTCGCCTACGGCGCCGACGTCGTGCTCGGCCCCGATGATCAGGCGGGCTGGTACCTCCTGGGCCTGCGAACCGCTGACCCTGAGTTGCTGCAGGCGGCGCCAGGCCTGGGAGAGCCGCCTTCTCGCCTCACCAGGGCCGCTGAGGCCTCCCAGCGCCAGATCGCGCTGCTCCCGCCATGGTTCGCGGTGCGCACCCTCGCTGATCTGGACTCCACGGCCGAGCTCCTACGCTCGATGCCGCCTGCGGTGGGGGCCCGCACCCGCGCGCTGTTTGCCGAGGGCGTCGGCCAGGCGCGCGCCGTCGGCGGATAACAAGACCTTCATCCGGCGGGGCCACCTATGTCAGCCGCCGCCCATCATGGGGCGCTACTCTGTGGGCAACACCCCCGGCCAGGATGGCCCCACAGAGGAGTACCCCGATGAGCCACGAGCTGCGCGGCGCCGCCGGCAGACTGCCTATCCTTATCGATACCGACGCCGGTTGTGATGACGCGATCGCCCTGGCCTGGCTGCTGCGCCGCCCAGAGGCACAGATCGTCGGCCTGACCACCGTCTTTGGCAACAGCAGCGTCCAGAACACCACGGCGAACCTACTGACGCTGCTTACGACCATGGGCCTCGATCTGCCAGTGACGATGGGCGCCTCGGCGCCGCTCGTCTACCCGCGCACCGGGGCCGGCGTACTGCTCCACGGCCCCGACGGCTTCTGGGGTGCCCAGCACTCGCAGCGCCTCGACCGCATCGCCCAAGGCGCGCCGGGCGCGATCGCGGCCGCCGCTCGCGCCCACCCGAACCTCACGCTGATCGCCCTCGGCCCGCTCACCAACATCGCCCGCGCTGTGCAGGCCTACCCCGACGATCTCGCGAACGTGCGCCTGGTGGCCCTGGCCGGCTCCCGCGGCGCCGGCACCGTAACACCGGCCGCCGAGTTTAACGCCTTCGCCGACCCTCACGCCCTGGCGGTTGTGCTCGATAGCGGGCTGCGGGTGGAGCTCGTCACTCGCGACGCCTTCCAGAACCTGCTGCTCGACATGCGCCTGGTGCCCCGCCTGGAGCTCGAGGGCGGCCTGACAGGCCGGCTGCTGGCGCGCCTGATCGACGGCTACGGGCGGGCCGCCAGCCGCCACGGCGGCCCTGTCGCCGTGCCCGACGCCGCCGCCGCGATCTACGCGCTCTACCCGCACCTCGGCATGGCCCTGCCGGCCACAGTGCGCGTGGTGACAGAGGGCGACCTGACCCGCGGCCAGACGATCGTGGCCCTCAGCGAGCGCCACCAGGCCGTGCTCGCCCTCGGCTCCAGCGGCGTCGAGCACCTGGCGCTGCAGGCTAACGATCCGGACTTCGACTATGAGGCGGCCTTGCGGGAGGCCAGCGCTCGCGCGCCGCGCAACGCCAGAGTTGTGCTGCAGATCGACGCCGACGCGATGAGCGAGCTGCTTGAGGATGGGCTGATCGATCTCGACGTCGAGCGGGCCGTCGGCGGGTAGCCCGGGCAGCTGAAGGCGCTGCCAGCTTTTGATCGAAGGCCAAGTGCCAATCGTTCAAAGTCTGGCCGTTTGCCTTTGGCCCCATCGCGCAAGCATTTCAGCATAACCTCGCCGGGCGTAGGCAAAGGCATGCTACACTCCGGGCATAGCGAAAGGAGCCGCTATGCCCGAACTGCATTCGAACTTCGATCAGGAGGCCGCCCGGCGTCTACACGAGGCCCTGATCGCAGAACTGCAGCGTGAAGGGCTGCTGAATGACGAGGCGATCGCCGCCGCGTTTCGCGCCACGCCCCGCCACTACTTTCTCCCGGGCCACCCCCTCGAGGAGATCTATGCCGATAAGGCCGTCGCCGTCAAGCGCGAGGGCGACGAGTGGGTCAGTTCCTCCTCGCAGCCGGCGATGATGGCCATCATGCTGGCCCAGCTCGGCCTGGCGCCGGGCCAGCGGGTGCTCGAGATCGGCGCGGGCACCGGCTACAACGCGGCCTTGATTGCCCATATTGTCGGGCCCACGGGGCGGATCGTGAGCATGGATCTCGACCAGGATCTTGTAGATGCTGCCCGCGCCCACCTCGCGGACGCCGGCATCTCAGGCGTGGAGCTGCGGCGGGGCGATGGGGCCCTGGGCGCGCCCGACGCCGCGCCCTTCGACCGGATCATCGTGACGGCCGGTGCCTGGGATCTGCTGCCCGCCTGGCGCGAGCAACTCGCCCCCGATGGGCGCATCGTTGTGCCCATGACCGTGCTGCCCGGGCTGATGCTCTCGCTGGCCCTGGAGCGCCGCGATGGGCATTGGGAGGCGGTCTCGGCGCGACCATGCGGCTTCGTGCCGCTCCGCGGGTCCGAGGCCCATCCTGATAGGGCTTGGGGCAGCCCGCAGATCACCCTCTACCCGCGGACGAGCCGCGGCGCGGGCGTGCGGGTGCGGGCCATAGTCGACAAGGAGTGGTCCCAGCTTGCGATCACCTGGAGGTGATATCCAACCCCTTATGTCGAGGCCACGACCTGCGGCATCTCATCGCGCCATAAGGCAGGACCGAAGGATTCGGCGCAGCCGATCCCTCGGCCCTACGATCGTGCGATGCGATCTACATCATCCGCCGCTGCAGCTCCGTCTCGATGCGAGCCACCACCATATCGATCGCGATCGTGTTGCGCCCGCCCTCAGGGATGATGACATCGGCGTAGCGCTTGGTGGGCTCCACGAATTCCAGGTGCATGAGCCGCACCGTGTTGAGATACTGGGTAATCACCGAATCCACACTACGGCCGCGCTCCTCGATGTCGCGCTTGAGGCGGCGGATGAAGCGCAGATCGGCGTCGGCATCGACGAACAGCTTGATATGCATGCGCCGGCGCAGCACCGGCTCAGCGAAGATCAGGATGCCCTCGATCAGGATCACCGGGCGCGGGTAGACCGTGCGGGTCTCGGGGAGGCGCACGTAGGTCGCGAAGTCGTAAGTTGGGACCTCGATCGGCTGGCCGGCGGCGAGCGCATCGAGGTGCGCGACGAGCAGCGCGTTATCGAGGGCGTCGGGGTGGTCGAAGTTGAAGGTGGCCCGCTGCTCCAATGGCAGGTGGCTCAGATCACGGTAGTAGAGATCGTGAGAGATGTAGGCAATGCGATCGGCGCCCACGCGCTGCAGAATCGCCTGCGAGACCGTGGTCTTCCCACTGGCGCTGCCGCCCGCCACTCCGATCATGATCGGTGTACGCTCCAAGGCTCGTCTTTCGCTCCCTGCTGCAGGATGTGCGCTTCGCCAGCATAAACGCAGGGGAGGGGTGGATTCGTGTCGGGTGTAGCGAAGCCGCAGGCTCCCACCTGCGGCTTCGGGGTTGCTATGCTAGATGTCGAGTTTTTTCTGGACCTCCGGGTTGCCGAGGATTTTGTTGGTGAGGTAGGTGGCAAGCCAGGCGGCCAGAAGGCCGAGGGCGAGATTGAGCAGGCCGTATACCATCCGGCGACGCAGATCGTCATCCATGCTTATTCCCTCCGTCGTCCAAGGATCGTAATGAAGTAGAGCAGCTGGGCCACGGCCTGGGCGGCGGCCGCGACATAGGTGAGGGCGGCGGCGTTCAGCACCGCGTTCACGCCCGCCGCCTCCTCGGCGGTAACCAGCTGATTGCGGGTGAGCATCTCCCTGGCCCTGGCGCTGGCGTTAAACTCAACCGGCAAGGTCACCAGCGTAAAGGCCACAGCGGCGGAGAAGAGGATCACCCCGAGCACGGCGATGCTGTAGCCGAGCTGGCCCCGGCCGCCGCCCGAGAGGGCGCCGAACAGGATGCCGACAAAAAAGAGCAGCGTGCCGAGGTTGGAACCGATATTCGCGATGCCCACGATGCTGGCGCGGGCGCGCAGCCAGAAATAGCCCTCTTTGTCCTGCTCGGCGTGGCCGAGCTCGTGGGCCACGATAGCGGCGGCGGCCACGGAGGGCTGCACCGAGCCCTCGGAGAGGCGCATCACCTTACCACGGGGATCGTAGTGGTCGGTGAGCATGCCGGGGATGCGCTCCACCTGCACGTGGGACAGGCCCTCGTTCTGCATCAAGGTGCGGGCGACATCCAGGCCGTTGACGCGCCTGGCGGTGGGCACCCTGGACCATTTATCAAACGCCGACTTCACCTGCCACTGCGCCCACATCGCAAAGAGCATCGCGGGCAGGGCGAAGATAAACCATGTCGGGTCAAAGAACATTCCCGCTCTCCTTACCAGGCACCGGCGGCGCGGCTGACGGTCCGCGCCACCCTACTGCAATCCGC
>DAOUGF010000106.1:0-16352 GCA_034429295.1 Chloroflexaceae bacterium | reverse complement strand
TCTGCGCCGTGCCCTTGCCGTCTCGCAGCACCAGGAAGCTCACCTGGCTCAGCCGGCGCAGCCTGTGGAGCCAGCCCTTCAGCAGCACCCGCTCGCCGGCGTGGGCTGCAAGTTCCGTCGTCCAGATCCGTTCCATCGCGATGTACCTCCACAGAATCAAATGGCCCCGCTCGTCATGCGGACGAGGGGAGCCTTCTCGTGGTGCCACCGCAGTTCGCCGCGGCCCTGGAGGTGGGCGGCGGCCTCGACGCCCGGTAACGGGGGCAAGCCGTGGGAGCTTACCAGCAACTGTAAGCTGCAACATTGAGGCGGATCGCTGCTCAATGGTGCTGTTACACGTTGCCTTCTTCTCCCCGCTCAGGAGTGTCTTCGCCAAGGGGTCGGATACCGCCTTCGCAGCGCCGGCGGCTCTCTGGGATCCGGTGGGCCTCGCTACTCGTCTCCGTCAACGCTTTCCATGGAGGGTAGCAGGGAAGGGCCGGCGCGTCAACCCGTCTCAGGGCTGATCGGCCTCAGCTAACCTCGCCGTCCAGTTGCCTCCTTCGGCGCTCGACCTTATCCGGCTCGGCGAGGCTCACGAAGCTCACATCTTGCGCGGCCAGCGCGTCGATCAGCGCGAAATTGATCCGCTGCTGGATGTCGGCGTAGAGCTTGTAGTCGCTGGCGAGCACATAGTAGACCACCTCGTACACCAGGCCGAGGTCGTCGAAGCGCAGCAGGTGAGCGCGGTCGAAGCGGGTCTGCTCGATCGGCTCGATGATCGCCTGCACCAGCCCGGGGATGGCGCGCAACTGCTCGGGCGGGGTGCCGAACGGCACGCGGAAGGTGAAGACGATCCGGCGCTGCTGCATGTGCTTGAAGTTGCGGATGCGGCTCTGCAGCAGATCGCCGTTGGCGAAGACCAACTGCTCGCCCGAGAGGCTCTCCACCCGCGTGGTCTTCAGCCCGATCTGCCGGACGGTGCCCATCTCCTCGCCTACGATGATGAAATCGCCCACCACGAACGGCTTATCGAGGGCGATCGAGAGCGAGGCGAAGATATCGCCGAGGATATTCTGCACGGCGAGGGCCACCGCCACGCCGCCGATACCGAGGCCTGCCACCAGAGGCGTGATCTCGACGCCGGGGATGTTGTCGAGGATGAGCAGCACCAGCACCACGAAGAGCACCATCTGCGCCAGAATGCCGATCAGGCGCGCGGTGCCCACGGCCGCAGCGTCAGTCTCGCTGTGCTGCTCGCTGTAGCGCTCCACCCAGCGCTGGATCAAGGCGCGGCCCCAGAGGCCCGCCTGGATCAGCATCAGGATGATCGCCCCCGCCCGTGCCAGCGCCTTCGCCTCAGAGGGGAAGCTGAGGGCCAGGCTGCCCGCGTAGGCGGCGAGCAGCACGATGATCGGCGGCGCCGTCTTCTGGGCAACCACCACCGCCGCATCGTCGAAGAAGGTGTTGGTGTGCAGCACAGCCGGGCGCATACGGCGCAGCACTACTCTGCGCCAGAGCAGCAGCCCCGCGAGCACCGCAGCGGCCACCAGCAGGGCCAGCAGCCAGCGCCGCACCGGGTTATCGAGCCAGATCACATCGAGCAAGGGCACGTCCCTTCGCCTCCTGATACAGCTTCGCTCCAGCTGCAAGAGGAGTTCCCGGCTGCGCAGCTGGCCCCCTCAGCTAGAGCCCCGATCCTCCACCTCGGCCAGAAACTCGCGGATATGGGCAAGCAGCACCGCGGGCTGGTCGTCCTGGATGCTGTGGCCGCTGCCCGTAACGATCACGGTGCGGCCGTTCGGCAGGCGCGCCCCGAGGCGGAAGAAATCCTCGGGCAGATTGTTCACCTCGCGGTCGCCGTTCAGCAGCAACACGGGACAGGTCACCGCTGCCGCCTCCTCGTAGCAGATATTGCCGCCCGCCTCGTAGATCGCCTGGGCGGCGGCGGCCCAGCCCTCTACCTGCGGCGCGAACTGATCCTCGCCTTGGGTGGCGATGATCTCCGCCCGCCAAGCCGGGCGCCGCTCCGCCCAGCTCGCTGCCGGCAACCAGGCCTGCGCGGCGGCGGCCATCTGCGCCGAGATCACGCCCGACACTCCCCAGGCGACCACGGCGCGCACCAGATCGGGACGCATCGCGCCAAGCAGGATGGCGCTCTCTGCGCCGTCGCTGAAGCCTAGCACCGTCGTCGGGGCCGCCCCGATCATATCGAGCAGCTCAGCCATATCGGCGGCGTCGCGCCGGTAGAAGTCCGGCGGGAAGTCGCGGGCCGGCGGGCGGCTGGCCCCGTAGCCCCGCAGGTCGGGCGCGAGCACCCGATGGTCGGCGCTGAGCGCGTCGATCAGGCCGCCGAGATGGCTGCGGGCCGTGCCAGTGAAGCCGTGCATCAGCAGCAGCGGCGGGCCCGCGCCAATATCGTGATAGGCGATGGTGGCGCCATCGCTGAGCGTAACCTGACGCATACAAATTCCTCTATAATGCCCGGAGTCGCTACGGCGCCAGTATAGCCGATCTGCCCGCCACCCACGCGAGCCCGCCTGATGGTTACCGTCGAAGATCTCCGTAACATTCCGCTTCTCGCCGCGCTGGATCGGCCCACCCTCGCGGCGGCGGCTCGTCGGGCGCTGCGCTGTACGTACCGCCCTGGCCAGTATATTCTGCTGGAGGGGCAGGAGGCGCCCGGCCTCTTCCTGGTGCAGCGAGGCCGCGTGCGCCTCTCCCGCACCGCCCCCGATGGGCGCGAGCAAGTGCTCGCCATGGTTGGCCCCGGCGAGTATTTCAACCCCGTGCCCATCTTCGACGGCGGCCCAAACCCCACCGCCGCCCGCGCCATGAGCCCCGTGGTCTGCCTGCTGCTCCCCCGCGACGACCTGCTGGCCCTGATCAAGCAGCACCCGGACCTCGCGCTGGCCACACTGCGCGCCATGGCCAGCCAACTCCGCGAGCTCGTGGGCCTCGTGGAGGATCTGGCCTTCCGCTCGGTGCGCGCCCGCCTCGCCCGCCAGCTGCTCATCGAGGCCGCCGGTGGCGCCGCCGAGCTCACTCAGCAGGAGCTCGCCGAGCGCACCGGCACCGTCCGCGAGATCGCGGGCCGCGCGCTCCGGCGCCTCGCCGAGGAGGGGTTGGTGCGCCTCGAGCGCGGCCGCGTGATCGTGCTCGACCCCGCCGGCCTCCAGCGCGTGATCGAAGAGTAGCTGCAGGGCCACAGCCGGCGAACGTTGCAGCGATATGTTGTGGTACTAAAGTCGCAGACGGCCCGGTTGCTTCGTAGTAGTCTTTGCCTGAACCACTGCCAATAGGCGGTGGGCCGCCCTCCAGATTCTGCGAAGGAGATCACCGTGCCTTACATCATCGCTGAGCCCTGTATCGGAGTGAAGGACGCCTCGTGTGTGGCAGTCTGCCCCGTCGACTGCATCTACGAGGGCGAGGACATGTACTACATCAACCCCGACGAGTGCATCGACTGCGGCGCCTGTGAGCCCGAGTGCCCCGTCGAGGCGATCTTTACCGACGACTCCGTGCCCGAGCAGTGGCAGAGCTACATCGAGAAGAACCGCAACTTCTTCGGCGCGTAACTTCCGCAGCGCAAAACGGGAGGTGAGAAGGCAGAATCCGGGCAGCCTGGCTGACTCACTTCTGCCTTCTCACCTCCGCCTTTTCACTTCTCATTTCCTCATACGCCTCGGGCGTATCGGCGTCGCTCACCACAGCGATGTCATCCACATCCAGCCAGCGTACTAGGTCGCGGTGGCGTTCGAGCACCGTGCGGGCACCCTCGTCGCCCCCGAGCCCCCGCAGTTCATCGAAGAGCGCGGCGGCGAGCAGCACCGGGTTGCCGCGCCTGCCCTTGTAGCGCGGCACCACAGCCATCGCCTCAGGGTGGGCCTCAAACTCGGCAATCAGCTGGTCGATCAGCGCAGGGCCAACGAGCGGCATATCCACAAGCAGCACCACCGCCGCTTTGGCGCTGGCCGGCAGCGAGCCCAGGCCGCTCCGCAACGAGGCCGCCTGCCCGCTGGCATAGTCGGCGCTCTCCACCGTCTGCACGGGCCCGCCGAGCCCTTCCAGCGCGCTCCGCGCCGCCCAGGCCTCGGCCCCTAGCACCACGACGAGCCCGGCGAGCCGGCTCGCCAGAGCCATCTCGGCCACATGGCGCACCAGCGGCCGCCCCTTCCATTCCAACAGCTGTTTCGGCCGGCCCATCCGCGACGATAACCCTGCTGCAAGCAAGATCCCGTAGATCATCGTTGTCCCTGATTCTCAAGAGGCGGTCATCGCTCAGCGGTCGAACTCCCTTTCCGCTCACGCGCCCGCCCCACAGGCCGCCTTGATCGCCTCAACAAGCGCAGCATCTTCCCCTGGCAGTACCGTCCGCAGATCGAACAGTAACCGGTCATCGGCGATACGCGCCACCACGGGCGGCTCGCCGGCCCGCAGCGCGCCCGCGAGCGCCTCAGCGCCCCTCTCGCCCGGCTGCAGGGCCACGCCGGCGCTCGGCAGCGTCTCGCCCGGGAGCGACCCGCCACCGACCGCGCTGCGACACTCTACCGCCTCTGCGTCGAGCCCTGCGCCCCGCAGCGCTGCGGCCACAGCCTCAGCACGCGCTCGCAACCCATCGAGGGGCGCCGCGATCATGCGCCAGACCGGCAACTCCTCGATCGCCCTCCCGGTAAGATAGCTCCGCAGCGTGGCCTCCAGCCCAGCGATCGTCGCCTTATCTAGCCGCAAGGCCCGCGCCAGCGGGTGACGGCGCAGGCGCTCCACCAGGGCGCGGCGCCCCACGATCAGCCCGGCCTGCGGGCCGCCAAGCAGCTTGTCACCGCTGAAGCTCACCAGGTCGGCCCCGGCCGCCACGCTCTCCTGTACCGTCGGCTCAGGAGCCAGGCCGAAGGGGGCGGTCGGCAGCAGGGTGCCGCTCCCGAGGTCGTCGAGCAGGGGCACGCCGTGGGCCCGGCCCAACGCGGCCAGCTCCGCCAGCCTCGCCTCGTGCACGAAGCCCACCAGCCGGAAGTTGCTGCTATGCACCCGCAGCAGCAGCGCCGTGCGCTCCGAGATCGCGGCGGCGTAGTCGCTGGCGTAGGTGCGATTGGTGGTGCCCACCTCCACCAGCGTCGCCCCGCTCTGCCGCAGCAGATCGGGGATGCGCAGGCCGCCGCCGATCTCCACCGCCTGCCCCCGCGAGACGATCACCTCGCGGCCAGCCGCCAGGACGCTCAGGACCAGATAGATCGCCGCAGCGTTGTTGTTCACCGCCAGGGCCGCCTCCGCGCCGCTCAGCCTCGTTAGCAGCCCTTCCAGATGGACGTTGCGGCTGCCCCGCTCGCCAGCAGCCAGGTCATACTCCAGGTTTGAGTAGCCCGCGCCAACCCGCGCCATGGCCGCCAGGGCCGCCTCGCTCAGCGGGGCGCGGCCAAGGTTCGTCTGGATGATCACGCCGGTGGCGTTGAGCACGGGGCGCAGGCTCGGGCGCAGCGCCGCCGCCACGCGCTCCCGCACCCCTTGTGCAAGGGCGGGGAGCAGCTCGCCGGGCGGGAGTTGCCCCGCACGCATTGCGGCCCGCGCCGCCTCCAACTCGGCACGGGCCGCGTCGCGCAGCAACTCATGGGGCACCGGGCCGGCGCCGGCCGCGGCCGCGACTTGCATCAGCTTGTCGACGCTGGGGAGATCGCGGGGTGTTGCCATAGCCTTGGCCGGGTTCTACACGGAGCGAACCGCCTCCTGCTCAGCGCGAGCCAGCGCCTGCTCGGCCTCTGGCGGTGGTGGGAGCGGAACGGCCGCGCCGCGGCTCGGGCGAGTCAATTCGAAGGCGGCGCGCAGCACGGCCTCGTAGCTGGGGGTGAGCTCGCGCTTGCGCCGGCCCATCACGGTGCGGGCCACGTTGATCATGCTGTCGATTCGATACTCGCGGAACACATCGCCGCCCCAGGTGAAGTGGGGCACATTCTTCGGCACGCTGTGCATGCCGAACACATTGCTGCCCGTACCGATCATCGTGCCGCCGTTGAGGTGCAGGCCGATCCCGAGCTTCACATGGTCGGCCAGGAAACAACCCAACTTCAGCAGGCCAGTATCGAGCTGACCGATGCCCTCCAGCGTCACCCGCACGCTGCCGTAGTTGTTCTTCAGGTCGCTGTTGGTGGTCATCGCGCCGATGTTCACCCACTCGCCGAGCCAGGCGTGGCCGAGGAAGCCGTCGTGGTGCTTATTGCTGAAGCCCTGCACCACGCTCGCCTCAACCTCGCCGCCGATCCGGCAGACCGGGCCGATGCTCGTCTCGCCCCTGATGCGAGCGCTGGCGATCAGACTGCCGGTTCCGATGTAGGCCGGCCCCTGGATAAAGCTAAAGGGCTCGATCTGGGCGCCCTCATCGATAAAGATCGGCCCGTCGCGGGCATCGAGCACGATCGGCCCGTCGAGGCGTGCTGTGGGATGGACATACACCCGCTCCCCTCGCAGCACCACCTCCGGCAGTTCCTCGGCGAGCGGCAGACGCCGCTCCAGCAGCGGCAGATCCCGCAGCAGTTGCTCGCCCGTCTGCGCCACCAAGTCCCAAGGGTAGCGCAGCAATAGCGGCGGCTCGTCGGGGCCGAGCTCGCGGACGCGGGCGAAGCGCAGGAGCTCGGCGCGGGCGTCGGCGGCTGCCTGCTCGTGCAGAAAGTAGAGCACCGCGCTCGCCAGAGCCGGCGAGATCCAGGCGCCGAGCAGGGCATCTCCCGCCAGGTAGACCGTGTTCAGCGGCTCGGCGAGCAGCTGCGGCAGCCAGCTCAGGTCGAGGGCGCGGCCGTTCACCAGCGCGATCGGCGCGCCCACCTTGAGGAAGGCAGCCATCCTCTCGGGCGGCCCGTAGTGGCCCATGAGGTGAGGGCGGCACAGGCCGAGGGCCTCGCCCTCGCCTGCAGCCGCAGCGACGGCGGCGGCCCGCTCCCGTGCCGTAAACGCCCCGCAGCGCAGCTCGAACAGCGGCCGCGCCTGCGTCAGCGTGGCGAAATGGCGCCAGTACTCATCCTCAAAGACAACCAGCGTCACTTTCGCGTCTTCCCTTTCGTGCGCTTCTTAAGCGCTGCGCGCCACTTCGTTCCGCGTCTTCCCTTAAGCGCTGCGCGCCACTTCGTAACGAAAGTTCGAACCTTCGTTTCGCGTTTTAAGCGCTGCGCGCCACTTCGTAACGCGGGCGCAGCTTTCGCGCCTTTCGCGATCCTAAACCTACACCCTCCTCAACAGCTCCAAGATCGTCGCCGCGAGCTTCTGGCTATCGTGGCGCAGCACCCGCACCGCCCGGCTCTCGCTGGGATTGCTCAGCGAGGCCGTGTACTGGATCACCGACGAGGCCAAATCGGCCTCGATCACCATCGCCCCCTCGATCATCATGCGGCGCTGGGCCGTCTGGTCGCCGGCCAGCACCGTCGTCTCCTCCGCCTCGTCCGGGTCGAGGTAGACCGGCGACTGGTGGGCCGCGGCATAGAGCCGGTAGATATCAGGATCGATCCGCTGGGCGTTCACCAGCACATAGTCGGGCGTCACACCATAGCGCTTGAGCGTGCGGATATGGTCGGCCACGCCGAAGCCGGTGGTGCGGCCCGGCTCCGTCATCAGGTTACAGACATAGATCTTGCGGGCCCGGCTCTTCGCCACCGTCTCCCGCAGCTCGTCGATCAGCAGGTTCGGCACGATGCTCTCGAACAGACTGCCGGGCCCCAACACGATCGCGTCGGCGTCCCGCAGCGCCTCCGCGGCCAGCCGGGTGAGCTGCAGCCGCTCGGCGCCCGCGCCCTCCAGCCGCAACTGGGCGACGTGGCGCTCAGCGATGCTCGGGTCGAAGGCGAGGTGCCGCACATCCATCGTGGTGCCGTCGTCGAGCTCGGCAATCACCTGGATCGGCTCGGGCGTGGGCACCACATAGTAGACGTTGCTCTTGTTGAAGAGGCCGGCCGCCCGGTAGTAATACTCCACTGGGTCCTGCACCGGCACGATACAAGTGAGGCGCCGCACCTGGTCGCCCATAGCGCTGAGGATCAGCAGACCAGGGCCGCCGGAGAGCACCGCGATGCTGGGCGGAGTATCGCGGCGGTAGCCCAACACCAGATCGTCGCTATCAGCGGGGGCGGCCCCGCGCAGCGGGATCACCACCATGCCGCTGAGCTGCCAGATGCCCACGCCGAAGACGACGAGACCGGCGGCGAGCAGCAGCAGCCCGCGCCAGAGCCGGGGCATGAACTGCAGCGTCAGCAGCGTGACGAGCGGCGGCAGGCCCTCGATCGTGCGGTAGGCGTGGATGAACAGGTAGGCCACACCCAGCGAGAGCAGCACCAGGCCCACGAAGGTGAGCAGCAGCGGCCCGCTGAGAAAGCCGAGGGCCGAGAGGCGCCTGATAATAGAGCGCATTAGGCTTTCAACAGTTGTTCGCGCTGCGCGTCGATCAGCGCCCGCAGATTACCGCCGCCGCGGGCCACCATCTCGGCGCAGATCAGGCCGGCGAGCACCGCATCGGGGTAGGTGGCGTAGCGCCCGATGCTCAACTGGCCGTCCGCTGTGGCTCCCAGAAGCGGCGCGGTGCGCTCCCGCTCGTTCAGTTCGACGATCCGGGCCGCCGGGTTCACCGCAACCTCGGCCTTGAGCCCCGTGGCCTCCTCCCAAGGCGCCAGGCGGGCCGGGCCGGCGAGCGGGCTGCCGGCGGCGGGCGACGGGATCACCACAGGGCCGCGCTGCCGGTGCTGCCGGGCCAGGTAGCTCGCCAGGAGCAGCGCCGTTTCCACCGGGTCAAGCTGCTCGCCGTTCTTGTCTACCACAGCCAGGGCCGTGCCGTCGGCGGAGATCGCGAGGCCCAAGTGCGAGTCGCTCTCGCGCACCAGCTTCTTCAGGCGGTTCAGCCCGGCCTCCACCGGCGATGGCGAGATGCGGCCAAAGAGCGGGTCGGGGTCGCGGTTGATCTCGATCGCCCGCGTTTGGGCGCCTTCGCCGAGCAGGGCCGGGATGATCCCGGCCGTCGTGCCGCTCATCGGGTCCACGAAGATCGTCAGCGAGGTGCGCCGGATCAGCTCCAGGTCGATCGCCGCCCGCAATCCCTCCACATAACTCGCCCGCAGGTCACTCGTTTGCTCAGGCGGAGGCTCGCCGACCGGCGGGAAGAGGCCGGGGGCGTAGGGGCGGCCATCTGGGCCGAAATCGTCCTGCAGCGGGTCCAGCGAGAGGCCCGTGCCCTCGGGGGCGAGCAGCACCAGGCCGTTATAGACATAGGGGCGATTGCGGGCCGAGACGTAGAGGCCGCAGTCGCCGAGCTGCTCGTCCAGGGCGTGATGGAGCGCGGGGAGCGGCGTGGGCGCGGCGGCGAGCACGGCGCGCACGCCCCGCGCCTGTAGAGCGGCGGCGATATCGCGGGCAAAGAGGTTGCCCATGAAGCGCGTATCGTAGCCGATTACGCAGCTCAACCCTCGGCTGGCGAGCCCTTCGGCGAGCGAGGCGATGCGCCTCCGCACCTGGTCGAGGGTGAAGTCGGCGGCGTAGACGGCCTCCCAGGCCTGGGCGACTGGGCGATAGCGAGCGCTCATACGCGGCTGCGGAACTCCTCCACCACGCCCATCATCAGGTCGCGGAGCTCCTGGGCCCGCGCCATCGTCGTCGCCTCGAAACGGTTGGTGATCGCGGGCTCTGTATTCGAGGCGCGCAACAGGCCCCAGCCATCGCCGAAGTTCACCCGCACACCATCCACATCGATCACCTCGTGCGTGGCGCTGAAGCGCTCGCGCACGTAGTCGATCACCTGAAACTTCAGCTCCTCCGGGAAGGCGACTCGCCCCTCGTCGATCGATGGCGGCGTCGGATAGGGGGCCAGCACCTCCTTCAGGGTCGTCCCGAGCTGGCTCAGGGCGTAGAGCAGGTACGCCCCGGCGAAAGCGCCATCGTCGAAGTAGTGCTCGTGGGCCGGGATGATCGTGTGGCCGCTCAGTTCGCCGCCCAACACCGCGTCGGTCTCCCGCATCTTCGCCGAGAGGTTGGTGTAGCCCGTCTTCCACATGATCGGCGTGCCGCCCAGAGCCTCAATAGCCTGGGGCAGCACCGCGCTACACTTCACGTCGAAGATCACCGGGCCTTTGCGCTTCTGCAGCAAATAAGTGGCCAACGCGATCAGGTAGCGGTCGGCGTAGACGATCGTGCCATCGCCGTCCACCACGCCCAAACGATCCCCGTCGCCGTCGAGGCCGATGCCCATGTCGGCGCCGTGCTCCCGCACCGCCGCGATCAGCTGCTGCAGATTCTCCGGCTTCAGCGGGTCGGGGTGATGGTTGGGAAAGTTGCCGTCTGGCTCGATGAAGAGCGGCACCACATCCAGCCCGAGCGCTTGGAAGGTGGCCAGGCCGATCGGGCCGGCCACCCCGTTGCCGCCGTCCAGCACCACCTTCGGCCGACGCCCGCTGAAGGGGAGCAGGCCCGTCACATTCGCCACATAGGCCTCGTCCACGCTCACCTGCGTGTAGCTGCCGCTGCCCGTGACCCGCTCATCGCTCAGCGCGATCTTGCCGATCGCCTGGATCTCCTCGCTGGCGAGCGGCTCGCTGCCGAAGACGGCGTGCTTGCGGCGCAGCTTCAGGCCGTTGAAGGCCGGCGGGTTATGACTGGCCGAGACGATCGCGCCGCCGTCGGCGCCGAGATGCTCCACGGCGAAATACATCACCGGCGTGGCCGCCTGGCCGATGTCGATTACATCGCGACCCGCGGCCCGCAGGCCCTCGATCAGCGCCGCCTGGAACTCCGGCGAGCTGAGGCGTGCGTCGCGGGCCACCACCACCCGCTGCAGGCCCTGGCCGGCGAAGTAGCTGCCGACTGCCTCGCCCAGCCGCCGGTAGACGCCCGCGTCCAAGTCGACGCCGACGATACCGCGGATGTCGTAGGCGCGGAAGATCGTGGGGTTCAGGGGGAGGCCCATATTGCGCTCCTCGGGCAGACAATCGCCGACGATCGTAGCGTAAAGGGGGGCATCCGTCAAGGTTCTTTACAAGCCGCCCTGCAACCGTTATAATTGGGATGTTCAACGGTTGCAGGTTTGCGAGCGAGGGAGTTCGCGCACCGTTGCCTGACTGAGAGTACAGCTCTCAGTTCTTCTTTTATTTCGCCCTGGAGCAGGGCCGCCCTCGGCCTTCCCACGCTGTAGCTCCTACGGGCGATGGAACAGCACAGAGGCAGTCAGACATGACAGATAAGACGACGTACCTCACCCGTGAGGGCCGCGCCAAGCTGGAGGCTGAGCTCGAACAGCTCATCACAGTGGAGCGCAAGCAGGTCGCCGAGCGGATCGCCGCGGCCAAGGAGCTAGGAGACATCTCGGAGAGCGGTGAGTATGAGGACGCTAAGAAATCGCAGGCGCTCCTCGAGGGCCGCATCCGTGAGATCAAATATCTGCTTTCCCGCGCCGAGACGATCGACGAGGACCAGCACAGCAACGGTGAGGTACGCGTCGGCTGCTCGGTGACCGTGCGCCTTGAGGATGAGGGCGAGGAGGAGACCTGGATGATCGTCGGTAGCGCCGAGGCCAACCCCCGGCAGGGCCGCATCTCCAACGAGTCGCCGATCGGCGCCGCCCTCCTCGGCAAACGCCCGCGCCAGAAGGTGACGGTGCAGACGCCCTCTGGCGTGATGAAGCTCACAATCCTCAAGGTGAAGTAGGGCGATACGAGCGCTTCTTAACACGATCGAGACGCCCTGCGGGGCGTCTCGATCGGTTTTTGTCGTCTGTTCGATGGTATAATGCCCAGGGAGCCTTAGCGTGGGCCTGCGCCCGCACCACTGCGTCATATGGAACTGAACGATCTGCAGGCCCAGCGGGCCGCCAAGCTCGAGCGCCTGCGGGCCGCCGGGATCAACCCGTATCCCACCAGCGCCACCCGCACCCACCGCATCGCCGACCTGCTCGCCCGCTTCGACGAGCTCGCCGCCGAGGGCAGCTCTGTGACCGTGGCCGGCCGTATCGTCGGCGCCCGCCGTATCATGGGCAAGATCGCCTTCGCCCATATCGAGGACGGCACCGGCACCATCCAGCTCTGGCTCAGCCGCGCCGACCTCGGCGATGAGTGGTTCGAGCGCTTCCGCGACGACCTCGATACCTTCGATATCGTCCAGGCCACCGGCACGCTGCGCCGCACCAAGACGGAGGAGCCATCGCTCTTCGTCACCGGCCTCGCCGTGCTCGCCAAGGCGATCAACCCGCCCCCGGAGAAGTGGGCCGGCCTCCAGGATGTTGAGGAGCGCCACCGCCAGCGCTACCTCGACCTGATCGTCAACCCTCAGGTCCGCCAGACCTTCCGCGCCCGCGCCGCCGCCGTCAGCGCGATGCGCCGCGTGCTCGACAGCAAGGGCTTCCTCGAGGTGGAGACGCCGGTGCTCCAGCCGATCTACGGCGGCGCCGCCGCCCGACCCTTCGTCACCTACCACAACGCCCTCGACCAGCAGCTCTATCTGCGCATCGCCACCGAGCTCTACCTCAAGCGCCTGATCGTCGGCGGCTTCCCTGGCGTGTACGAGATCGGCAAGGATTTCCGCAACGAGGGGGTGGATCGCACCCACAACCCCGAGTTCACGATGATGGAGTGCTACCAGGCCTACGCCGACTACACCGACATGATGAGCCTGGTGGAGGAGCTCTGCCGCGAGATGTGCCTGGCCGTCACCGGCACCACCGTCGCGACCTTCCAGGGCCACACGCTCGACTTCGGCGCCCCCTGGCAGCGCCTCACCATGGCCGAGGCGATCGTCGAGCGCACCGGCATCGACATCACCGAAGTCACCACGCTGAGCGCGCTCCAGGAGGCCATCGCCGCAGCCGGCCTCAGCGTCGAGCGCAAGAGCACCTGGGGCAAGCAGGTGGACGAGCTGTTCAGCGAGTATGTGCAGCCGCTCCTCATCCAGCCCACCTTCATCGTCGATTACCCGGTGGAGCTCTCGCCCCTCGCCAAGCGCAAGCCCGACCAGCCGAGCTTCACCGAACGCTTCGAGCCTTTTGCGGTCGGGATGGAACTTGGCAACGCCTTCAGCGAGCTGAACGACCCTTTCGATCAGGAGCAGCGTTTCCTCGACCAGCTCAAGGACTTCGCCGCCGGCGACGAGGACGCCCACCAGATGGACGTGGACTACGTGAACGCCCTGATGTACGGCATGCCCCCCACGGGCGGCCTCGGCTTGGGGGTGGACCGCATCGTGATGGTGCTCACCGACAACCCGAGCATCCGCGAGGTGATCCTCTTCCCCCACAAGCGGCAGCGTGAGCAATAACCCGTAGTCCGTCCTGAACACAGAGAGCGGGCTGACCATTGCTAGGGCGCTGCGCGGTACGGGCTACGAACGACGCTCTACGAACCTACGGAGGAACCTATGCCCCGCTCCTTCACCATCGAACGCGAGAACCTGCCCCAGGTTGTGCAGGGCTGGCTGCGCGCGGTCGGCCTCGCCGATGAGGAGGTGGTCGAGATCGTCTTCACCGAGCAGGAGCTGCTGCTGCGCCGTCCGATGAGCCCCCAGCTTCGCTCCTGGGCCAAGGGCGTGAGCGATAAGTACGACAAGGCCTTCCGCCAGATCGCCGGGCTGTAGCGAACATGCAATCTGCAACAGTGCCGCTGATACCTTTTGCATTTTGCATTTGATGAACTATCTCACCAAAGAAGAGTTGCTCGATCTCCACGCCTTTGCCGTCGAGCGCTACGGCGGGCTGCTGGGGATCAAGAGCCAGGACCGGCTCCAGACAGTGCTCGGCGCCCCGCGCCAGGAGATGTTTGGCTCCGAGCTCTACCCCGATGTCTGCAGCAAAGCCGCGGTCCTCGTCTATCTCTTGGTGAAGAGTCACCCCTTTATGGGCGCTAACGAGGCCACCGCCCTGCTGGCCCTGCTGCGCTTCCTCGAGCTGAATGGCGTCGCCCTCAAGCCGGAGATCGGCGCCGCCGAGCTCGCCTGGGTCTTCCGCGCCCTTACCCACTCCGACATCGACAAAGAGGGCCTCGAGCAGTGGCTGCGCGATAGCGTCGCCTGAGCGGTGCGCCCATACTTGGGCTGTCAGGCCGAAGCACTTGCGCCAGTGCCTCGGCCCGTCAAGACGCCACCGAAGAGCTGCGCTGACGCCCAGAGGGCGAAACCATGACAACCATCCTCATCAACGGTATCGATAGCCACCTCGGCGCCCAGGTAGCCTCCCTCCTCAGCGCCGAGCCCGGCGTCACCGTGATCGGCCTCGGCCGCGAGCGCCCGCCCGCCCCGATCGGACGCGCCGACTGGCTCGCCGCGCGGCTCAGCGGCGAACAGCTCGTCACCCTGCTCAAGGCCGAAGGGATCACCGTGGTCGTCCACCTGGCCTTCGCCGGCGAGGAGGGACCAGTGGAGAGCCGTGAGGCCGCCGTGCAGCAGAATGTGCTCAGCAGCATGGAACTGCTCGGCGCCTGCGCCGCCGCGGGAGTAAGCCGCGTGGTGCTCCGCAGCCACAGCTGGATCTATGGCGCCAGCCCGCTCAATCCCATCTTTATCACAGAGGAGCGCCCTATCGTCCGCGGCGGCATCAGCGGCCTGCTCCGCGACTACGCCGAGGTCGAGCAGTTCGCGGCCACCTTCGCCGCCCAGCACCCTGAGCTTACCGTGGTCCGCCTGCGCTGCGCGCCGCTGCTCGGCGCCCCCTCCCCCATGGCCGACTACTTCTCCGGGCCTGCGCCGCGCACGCTCCTCGGCTTCGATCCCTCCCCCCAACTGCTGCATCTCGACGACGCGGCGGCGGCCTTCGCCAGTGCCGCCCTCGGCACCGGCAGCGGCCCTTACAACCTCGCCGCCGACGATACGGTGTGCCTCTCCCAGGCGATCAAGCTCGCTGGCCGCCAGCCGATGCCCTTGCTCGAACCGGTGGCCGCACTGGCCCTGACCTTGGGGGGCCGCTCGATCATGGGCAGCTGGCCCTTCGATCTGGCTTTCCTGCGCCATAGCTGCATCGTCGATACGGGGCGCGCAAAGCGCGAGCTCGGCTGGGCCCCTGTCCACACCACCGTCGATACCCTCACGGCCCTGCGCGCCGGCGGGCGCGGCTCCGAGGAGAGCCCTCCCACCGATGCCCTGCAGGCCTTCCTCAGCCGAAGGAGCTCCCCATGAGCGATAAACCCCGCCCCGGCGGGTCAACTGTTGTCCACCCCGCTCCCCCCGAGCCGCCTGAGTCCGCTCCGAATGGAGCCACCAGGCCCGCACCTAGCGCCATCGCCGAGCCGGCGCCCCCCGCTGCCGAGGAGGCTTACTGGGCGGAGCATGCCGGCGGCGAGGCCGCGGACGAGCCGGAGGCGCACCAGGTGGACGCCGCCGATAGCCTCTACGAGGTTGAGGTCGAGATCCGCGCCCGCGCCGAAGAGAGCAGCGGCCAGGCCGCCGACTTGGGCACCCTCGCCGCTGGCCTCCTCAGGCTCGTCGGCGACAACATGCGCCGCATGAGCGAGCAGCAAGTGGAGCGGGCCGCCGAGCTCATCCGCGGCATCGATCTGAAGGATTATCTCGACCCAGCGTTCTGGCAGGGCCTCGGGATGGTGCTGAAATATCAGCTCGACGAGCAGGCCGCCTTCTTCCAGCGGCGGCTGAAGGGCGAGTACACCACCGACCCCTACGGCATGGATCGCGAGCTGATCGAGATCGTGCGGCCGTTCCTGCGCTTTATGTACAGCACCTGGTGGCGCGTGAACGCCGAGGGCCTCGAGCATGTGCCGGCCGATGGCCGCGCGCTCCTCGTCGCCAACCACAGCGGCGTGCTCCCTTGGGACGGTGCCATGATCGCGATGGCCGTGGGCGATGAACATCCTGTGCGACCAGATCGCGTCGTGCGCAGTCTGCACCTCCACTGGTTCAGCACGATCCCGTTCGTCGCTCCCGCCCTCGCCGCCATGGGCCAGGTGCCCGGCCTCCCCGAGAACGCCGTGCGCCTGCTGGAAAACGACGAACTCGTCTGCGTCTTCCCCGAGGGCCTCAAGGGCGTCGGCAAGCTCTACAAGGATCGCTACAAGCTCGCCCGCTTCGGCCGCGGCGGCTTCGTGCAGGCGGCGCTGCGGGCCAGGGCGCCCATCGTGCCGGTGGCTGTGGTCGGCGCCGAGGAGATCTACCCGATGCTCGCCAACGCCGCCCCGCTCGCCCGGCTGATCGGCTTCCCTTACTTCCCGATCACGCCCTTCTTCCCCTGGCTCGGCCCCCTCGGCGTGATCCCGCTCCCCACCCGCTGGTCGATCACCTTCGGCGAGCCGATCTCTACCGAGATGTACGGCCCCGAGGCCGCCGACGATCCCCTCACTGTCCTCGGCCTCGCCGAGATGGTCCGCGAGCGCATCCAGACAACCATCGACGCGAAGCTCGCCGAGCGCAGCTCGCTGTTCTAGGTT
>DAOUGF010000105.1:0-4384 GCA_034429295.1 Chloroflexaceae bacterium | reverse complement strand
CCTTCCCCGTGGGAGGTGACGAGCCGCGTGCCCACTCCATAGACCAGCCGGCTGATGATCGCGTCGGCGTCGGCGCCGTAGCGCGGCGCCTCGGCTGCGATCTGGGTCTGGATCTGCCAGATCACGAGCTCGTCGAGATCGCTGGAGAGCACGATCACGGTGTCGGGGAAGCCCGCCTTATCGAGCATCAGCGCCGACTGCATCGCCAGGTACGCCAGGTCGCCCGAGTCCAGCCGGATGCCGACGGGCCGGTGGCCCTTCGCCCGCAACTCCTCGAACACCTTGATCGCGTTCGGCACCCCGCTGCCCAGCGTGTCCACCGTGTCCACCAGCAGCAGACAGTCATCGGGGTAGAGCTCGGCGTAGGCGCGGAAGGCGTCGAGCTCGCTCTGGCCCAGGGCGAGGTAGACCTGCACGAGGGCGTGGGCGTGAGTGCCCTTGGGCGGGAGGCCGAGGGCGCTGGAGAGGCCCACGTTGGAGGTGAAGTCGGCGCCGCCGATCAGCGCAGCGCGGGTGCCGGCGTTGGCCCCCCGATCCTGGCCCCGGCGCAGGCCGAACTCCAGCACCAGGCTCGCCCGGCTCACATCACGGATGCGCGCGGCCTTGGTGGCGATCAGCGTCTGGAAGTTGAGCTGGTTGAGCAGCGCCGTCTCCAGGATCTGGGCCATGGCCAGCGGCCCGCGCACAATGCTGAGCGGCACGCTCGGGTGAACCACGCGCCCCTCGGGGATGGCGCGCAGGGTGATGCCCTCGAAGTTGCCGTGGCGCCGCAGGTAGTCGAGGAAGTCATCGGCGAAGAGCTGCTTGCCCTCCCTGGTACGCTGGGCTCGCAGATGAGCGATATCCTCGTCGCGGAAGTGCGCCTCCCGCATCCAATCCAGCAGCCATTCCAGCCCGGCGCTGATGCAGTAGCCCGCCTCGTGTTGGCCGTAGTCGGGGTAGCGCCGGAAGAAGTGATCGAACTGGGCCGGCCGCTCGTGGAGCCCCGCGCGGAAGTAGAGCTGGGCCATGCTCAGCTGATACTGGTCGGTGAACAGAATCCCTTCCGCCAGGCGCTGGTCTTCTGCGCGCATCGCGCCCTCTCATTCAAAATGCAGAATGCAGAGTGCAGCTGTTAGCGAGCCACAGTTCTGCACTCTGCATTCCGTATTCTGCACTAACCTCGGATCGTCGCACCGATCTCCCGCTCCAACCCGCCGATGATCTTGCGGCGCAGCTTGGCGAGCTCGGCGTCGCTGAGGGTGCGGTCAGAGGCGCGGAAGCTGAGGTGGTAGGTGAGGCTGCGCCGGCCCTCGCCCACCTGCGGCCCAGTGTAGACGTCGAAGAGCGTCAGCGCCTCGAGCAGCTCGCCGGCGCCGCGGCGGATGAGGGCGGCCACCCGCGCCTCCGGCACCTCCAGCGGCGCCACGATCGAGAGATCCTGCACCGTGGCCGGGTAGCGCGAGATCGGCTTGAACTCAGGCTGGGCCGCGGCCGCGAACAGCGCGTCGAGGTCGATCTCGGCGGCGACCGCCCGCGGCACATCGAGCTCCAGCCGCTCCCGCACCGCCGGGTGCAGCTCACCGAGCACGCCCACGCGGCGGCTCACGATAGCGATCTTGCCCTTCCGCTTGCCGTCCGTGCTGGCCTCGGCGGGGGGCAGCGCGTCCTCGCCCGTCTCCAGCAACAGCGCGGCCGAGCGGCCGGGGTGGAAGCGCTCATCGTCGCGGAGCGGCTCGTAGCTCACCTTCTCGGTGAGGCCGAGGCGCGCCACCAGCGTCTCCACCAACCCCTTAAGGTCGAAGAAATCGAATAGCTCCCGCTCCCCTGTCGCCCAGCCCTCCCGCTCGCGTGGGCCGGCGAGCATGATCGCCAGGCGGCGCGGCTCGTCGGGGAGCCAGCGCCCGCCCTCGCCGAGGCGCTCCGGCTTCAGGTAGACCCGGCCGATTTCGAAGATGGCCACCCGCTCCCGCTCCCGCAGGTTGAGCCTGAGCGCCGCGCCGAGGCTCGGCAGCAGCGAGCGCCGCATGTAGGTCTTCTCGGGCGTGTTGGGGTTGGCGAGCTTCAGGTAGCGCTCGGCGACAGCCTCCGAGGGCGCCACCGCCGCCACCAGCGCCATATCCACGAGCGAGTGGGTGATCAGCTCGGTGAGGCCGGAGCCGACCATGATCTCCCGCGTGCGCTGCTCCAGGCGGAGCGCCGGATTCATGTCGGCGGGCGGCAACTCGTCCGCCAGGCGCGTCTCGGGGAGCCGCTCGTAGCCGTAGACGCGGGCCACCTCCTCGCAAAGGTCGGCAGTGAGCGTCACATCGAGGCGGAACGAGGGCACCCGCACCACAACGACCGGATCGGCGGCGAAGGCAGCGAAGTCGCCCATGCTCGAGCCGCCCCGCACCTCGCAGCTGAAGCCGAGGCGCTCGAGCATCTCCGCGATCTCATGGGCGGAGAGGCGCACCCCAACGATGCGCGCAACCTCGCCGGGCGTCAACTCCAGCGTTACCGGCTGCCAGGGGCGCGGGTAGGCGTCGATCAGGCCCTTGGCGATCGTCGCGCCGGCGTACTGGCGCATCAGCTCCAGGATGCGCCGCTGGGCGATCAGCGGCAACTCGTAATCAACCCCCCGCTCGAAGCGCCGCGAGGCCTCGCTGGGCAGCTTCAGCCCGCGGGCCGTCTTGCGGATCTGGGTGGGCTCCCAGATGGCCGCCTCTAGCAGGATGCGCTTCGTCTCCTCCCGCACCTCCGAGTCGGCGCCACCCATCACACCGGCCACCGCGAGGGCGCCCTTCGGGTCGCAGACCAGCAGCGGCGTGCGCTCGAGGCCGCTCTGCGGGCCAGGGGTGAGATCGCGATCCTTGCCGTCGAGGGTAGTGAGCCGCTCGCCGGGGCGCGCCAGACGCACGATCAGATGCTGATCGGCCACCTTATCGGCGTCGAAGGTGTGGGTAGGCTGGCCCCACTCGAGCATCACGTAGTTGGAGATATCGACCACATTGTTGATCGGGCGCATGCCGGCGTTGATCAGCCGCCGCTGCATCCATGCCGGCGAGGGACCGATCGTCACATTCTCGGCCAGGCCGACGGTGAAGCGTGGGCAGAGATCCGGCTCCTCGATCGTCACCGCGGCCCGACCCTCGATACTGGGCCCCTCCGCGAGCACCTGCGGGTCGGGGAGCGTGAGCTTCGCGCCGGTGAGGGCGGCCACCTCGCGGGCGACGCCGACGATCGAGAGGGCGCGGGCGTAGTTCGGCGTGATATCGATCTCGAACACCACTTCGCCCATGAAGTCGCGCAGCGGCACCCCAACCGGCGCATCGTCCTCCAGGATGAGGATGCCCTCGTGATCGTCGCTGATGCCGAGCTCCTTCTCGGAGCAGAGCATGGCGTCGCTCATCACGCCGCGCACCGGCCGCCCCTTGAGCGTGGTGATCACCTTGCCCTCGGCGTGGCCGTCGTAGAGGCGGGCGCCCTCCTTGGCGAACACTGCCTTGAGCGGATGGCTGAGCCGGCCTTTGCCGCGGTAGGGGAAGAGGTTCGGCGCCCCGGTGACGACGGTGTGGGGCTCGGGGCCGCCGTAGTCCACATCGGCCAACACCAGTCTGTCGGCGTTGGGGTGGGGCCGCACCTCAAGAATATTTGCGGTGACGATCTTCTCCGGGTCCCAGGGCAGTTCCGCGCCCTCCAGGCCCACGTAGTGCACAGCGGCAACCTCGAGGCCGCCGAAAGTGAGCGTGTGGGACAGCTCCTGGGGCGATAGATCGATATCGACGAACTCTTTTAGCCAGCTCAGCGGTACTTTCATTTTCAGCCTCTTAGCGGGAATCCCGCCGGATTGTAGCCCGCCCCCGTGCAGCCGTCAAGGGACGCCAGATTGATTCGCCGCAGAGGCGCAGGGCCGAGCAGCGTCTGAGGCGGAAGCTTGAGGCGCTGTAGTGATTCGCCCCCGGTGGCCTTGACGCGGCGGGCGAAGCCGGTAGAATGGCGGAAGCGCCCGCCGTCCAGCAGGAGCGACTATGACCCAGCCTCCGCCGCCGAGCCCCGTGCCGCCGTCCGAGCAGTCGCCCTCCGGCCGTCTCCCCGCCACGCCGCCCCCGCCGTCAGCGCCGCGCCGTCGCGGCTGTGGCAGCCAGGTGCTCGGTGCGATCGGCTGGCTGCTCACGCTGATCCTGAGCGTGGCCCTCGCGATCGCAGCCCTGGCGGCGATCGCCTACTACCTCTTCGGCTTCACCCTCGCCACGCCCGAGCAGATCCGCCAGGCGAACGCCGACGTGAGCGCCCTCCAAGCCCAGGTCGCCACCCTCGAGAGCGAAGCCGCGGCCCTCCGCGGCGCCGGCTCTGAGTCGATCGAGACCCTCGGCGACGCCATCGCCCGCGTGGAGCAGCTGGAGACGCAGGTGGCGGCCTACGA
>DAOUGF010000104.1:0-2606 GCA_034429295.1 Chloroflexaceae bacterium | reverse complement strand
AGGTCGATGAAGAGGCCCTGACCGGCCAGTTCGTCGCCGGCGCGCTCGTAGACAGCGTCGCTGAGCGCGTCGCTGAGGCGCCAGGGCCGGCCGGCGAGCCACTCCCAGCCGAGGCGGACCATGCCCTGCGCCGGCGCGTCGGCCAGATTCACAACGATGAGCGCCCAGCGCCGCTCGGCCACCCAGGCCCACGCCACGAGATTGTGGAAGCTCTGGTTCGCGTGCCAGCTCTCGATCGCGCAGAGCTGCCAACTTCCCTCCCGCAGCGGCTCGGCCCTGAGAGCGGCGAGCAGCCTGCGATAGAACGCCTGCAGCTCACGGTCGGGCGGCTCGGCGGGCCGGCGGCCGAGGAAGATCGGCAGGCGCACCCGGCGCCCATCGAGCTGCCCCTCGTGGAAGAGCCGCATGCCTAGCTGGGTGGCGGCGGTGATGGCGGCGGCGCGGTGTCGCTGCGGCTGGAAGGCGGCCGCGGCCCGGAGTTCATCGTGGTTCTCGATAAAGCGCACCAGGCCGCTCTGATAGGCCGGCTCGGCGTGGAGATGGCCAGCCACGGCGGCCGCGTCGCCATGGAGGAGCCGGTCGTAGAGCCGCTTGTCATAACAATAGTCGAAGCCGAGCTGCTGCAGCGCCCACTCCATGTCCCAGTAGGCCTCGGCAATCCAGACGAAGCTCGGGAAGCGCTCGCGCACGGCGCCGATCACCTCGACCCAGTACTCCTTGGGCGGCGCGGGGCCGGCCCGCTCGCCCCAAGTCTGGGCGAAGATCTCGTGGATAAAGAGCATGGCCATATCGCAGCGCACCCCGTCGCATTGGGCGGCGATCTCGAGCAGCGTGGCGATCGCGGCCTCGCGCTGGGCCGGCTCGAAGGCGTTGAGCTGTACCACGTCGGCCCAGGGGGCGAAGAACGGGTCGCGGCCGCGGGCCAGCACGGCCGGGCCAACCCGCAGATACTCCTCCGGCGAGCGTTCGAGATCGGCGTTGTCGCCGCGGATGAAGTAGCTCGGGTGCTCGAGCGCCCAGGGATGGTCGGGCGCCGTGTGGTTCGGCACAAAGTCGAGGATCAGGCCTACGCCCCGCTCAGCGAGAGCGGCCCGCGCCACGGCTAGCCCCGCCCGTCCCCCGAGCCGCGGGTCCACTTCGTAGCGACGCACACAGTAGGCCGAGCCGATCAGGTCGTCGTCGCGGAGATCGGGGAGCGCTTGGCGGAACTCCGCCATCAGCGCGGGGTTCGCCCTGGCGATCTCCACGCCGGCCGGGCTGCGCTCCCAGACGCCGATGAGCCATACGGCGTCCATGCCGAGGGTGGCCAGTTCATCCCAGACCGCGCCGGGCAGATCGGCCAGGGTGAGCGGGGCGCCCGCGGCGCGGCTCAGCTCGTTGAGCCAGGGCCAGGTGTTGATCGCATAGACGATCGGGCCGGGGGGAAGGGCGACCATTGCGATCCTCAACAGATCCGCAGCGACGCTCGCAGGCGTCAGGTGCGGCGGGCGGCAGCCATGTGCCTGAAGTATAGCGATTTTCTCCCGCCGCGATCCTCCCTGCGCCTGTTTCCTTGCCCGCTACTTCTTCGCCACGACGATCCCGAACGTCCCGCGGAGCGATACGACCCGCCCATCCTGCTCTACGATGTCGAAGCGCTCGCGGAAGCGAGGCTCGGCGGCGAGCAGCCAGCGCTCGAGCGCGGCCTTATCCTCCTCGCTCATACGCATGCGCGCCGTCCACGAGTCGAACTCGTAGGGCTCCTTGCGGTCCTCCTCGGTATGGACCACCGTCAGGCCGGCCTCTGCGCAGAAGGATTCCCACTCGGCGAAGCTGTAGGCCCGCACATGGCTCGGATCGCGCCAGCGCTCGAAGCGATCCATGAACTGATCGAGTTCGGGGTCCTCCAGGCCGATATGGTCGGCGACGATCAGCGTCCCTCCTGGGCGCAGGGCGGCGGCGGCCCCAGCGACAAAAGCCCGCACGTCGGCGAAGTGGTGGGCCGCGACCCGGCAGGTGATCAGGTCGAGGCTAGCGTCGGCCAGCGGCAACGCCTCGGCGGCGGCCCGCAGATAACTCACATTCGTCACACCTTGGGCGGCGATATGCTCACGTGCCGCGTGGAGCATCGCCGTCGTGAGGTCGCTGGCGATCATATGACGAACGTGAGGCGCCAGGGCCAGCGCAGTATGGCCACCTCCCGTGGCGACATCGAGGGCCAACTCCGTCCCTCGCGGCGCGGCGAGGGCGACCACACGCGCCAGGTCGGCGCCCTGGGCGTGGATCGTGCTTGTCACATAGTCGCGAGCGGCGGGGGCGAACTGCGCTTGGGCCATAGCCTGGATCGCCGCGCGCCGGGTCAGCGGGGTCTCACTCATGCTCCTAACTCCCTGTCTACGTAGAGCCACGGCGATCGTTCGGTAGGCCGCGGGGCCGAGGCATTCCGAGCGATGCACGTAGTTCTGCCAGTAATCATGGTGTTATGCAGTATATCCTCATCCCTCCACGATAGCGTCAGCCGGGAGTCACGAACTGTTCTGCAAGCAAACGAACCTCACAGCTTCCGGGAAGCTCCGCCAGAAAGCGTGGTGATTCAATCGAGTAACGGCCCAAGCTTCCCGGAAGCG
>DAOUGF010000103.1:0-3233 GCA_034429295.1 Chloroflexaceae bacterium | reverse complement strand
GGGATAGCATCGGCGGCGTCGTGGAAGTCGGCCAGACCAACGCCGTTGCCGGCCGCATCGAAGACCTCAATGCCGTTGCCCTGGAAGGTGCCGTCGATCAGCGAGCCGATCGCGGCGGCCACAGCCACATCCACGCGCTTGCTGGCGCTGGAGAGGATCTTATCGGCGCCGGGGGCGCTGCCGTTGGCGAAGGTGGTCAGGTACTCGTCCTGGTCCACGCCGATCACCCAGACGCCATTCTCGGCCGCGGCCTTGATGCCGCCGGAGCCGGTGGGGCCGCCCGCACCGAAGATCACGTCGGCGCCCTCACCGATCATCTGCTCGGCGGTCGAGGCGCCCAGGGCCGGGTCGATAAAGGTGGGCAGGTAGACCTGCAGCACGTTGATGTCGGGCACGACGTAGGCGGCGCCGTTGGCGAAGCCGTTCACGAACTTCTTCACCGGCGGGATCTCCTGGCCGCCCACCACGCCGATGGTGCCGCTCTCGCTCATCATGGCGGCGAGCGCGCCGGCGAGGAAGCCGGCCTGGTCCTCGCGGAACTGCAGACCGAGCAGGTTGTCGGTGACGGTGCCAGGCTCGTAGAACTGGTCCACGCCGATGAAGGTGATATCAGGGTTGGCGGCGGCGGCCGCGGCGGTGGCGTCCTGGATCAGGAAGCCGACCGTAACGATCACGTCGTAACCCTCGTCAACGAAGGTCTGGATGTTCTGAACGTAATCGGCCTGGGCGGTGGTCTCGATGTAGTTGTACTCGAAACCGTACTCCTCCTGAGCCGCGAGCACGCCCTTGTGGGCGAACTCGTTGAAGGTGCCGTCGTTCACCTTGCCAAGGTCGGTCACGAGGCCGACCCGGAGGCTAGATCCATCCACGCCCGCGCCCGTGGCGGCCTCGGTGGGGGCCTCTGTAGCAGCCTCAGTGGGAGCCTCAGTGGGAGCTTCTGTAGGAGCCGCAGTAGGAGCTTCTGTAGGGGCTTCGGTGGGGGCGGGAGCAGTGGTGGCCTCGGCGACGGGCGCCGTGGTGGGAGGTGTGGCCGCTCCACCGCCGCAGGCTGCCAGGATCGGCAGCAAGAGGAAGAGGGTGGCCAGCAGCGACACAAGGGGCTTGCGCATAGGTGCTCACTCCTTCACAAGGCGGGCGGGCGTAGATGCCGGATTATAGCATAGAGTAGGGCGAAGCATTCATGCAGTGAATGCTTCGCCCTAAATTCGGAGCGATACAGGTGGCTCCTATGAGATCAGCGTGTGGGCCCAGGCCGCCAACTCGCGGATATGCTCAGGCCCGGTGCGACAGCAGCCGCCAATCAGGCGTGCGCCCGCGCTATACCAGCTGCGGGCCGCGGCGCCGAAAGCCTCACAGTCGGCCTCGCCGGACCAGCCGCCCGTCGCTGGATCGTAGCGCTCGCCCGAGTTGGGGTAGACGACGATAGGCTTCCGGCAGGCGCCGGCGATAGCGCGTACCAGGCCGGGGATCAGCCGCGGCGCCGTGCAGTTGACGCCGACGGCGGCGACCCGTGGGTGGGCCGCAAGCAGCGCGGCGCACTCGGCGATCGGCTCGCCGTGGGAGATGTGAGCCTCGTCGCGGGCCGTGAAGCTAAACCAGGCGTAGATCCCCGGCAGCTCATCGAGCAGGGCGAGCAGGGCCTCGGCCTCGGCGCGACAGGGAATCGTCTCGCAGGCCAGCAGATCGGCGCCGGCCGCGGCGAGCACGGCCAGGCGCGGGCGGTGAAAGGCGATCAGCTCGGCGACGCTGAGGCCATAATCGCCCCGGTACTCTGAGCCATCGTGGAGCATCGCTCCATAGGGGCCTACCGAGGCGGCGACCAGCGGGCGCAGGCGGCCCCTGCGGTTGGCGGGGTCGGCCCAGAAAGCCTCGCGGGCCTCGACGGCCAGCTGCACCGCCAGGCGCATCAACTCCGCGGCGCCGGCGCGATCGATACCCCGGCGGGCGAAGCCCTCGAAGGTGGCCTGGTAGCTGGCGGTGATGGCGATATCGGCCCCGGCGGCGAAGTAATCGGCGTGCACCTGCCGGATCAGCGCGGGGTTCTCGAGCAGCACTTTGGCCGACCAAAGCGGGTCGTTCAGGTCGCAGCCGCGGCGCTCGAGCTCAGTCGCCATAGCGCCGTCGAGCAGCAGAAGCGGGGCCTGCTCCAGGGCGGCTGCGATGGGGTCGAAGGCGCTGTCCATTGCTGAGCTCCAAGGGTTAAAATTAGAAAATCCGTTCTTGACGGCGCGGACAACCTTTGCTATACTTTAGCACAAGCGAGCTGAAGAACAAACGAGCGATTTCCGCCTGCCGCCACCGGCGGAGGTGCTGCGGTCGCACTGGTTGAAGGAGGTTCCGCTATGGCTGTGCAGAGCCGAGAGTTGCGCAGTGAGCGCCGCGCACCGATCACGCTTCCGGTGAAGAACGTCGGCAGTATCGCCTATGTGATCACAGGAATCCTGGCGCTGCTGGCGGTCTATGTGCTGCTGAGCAGCCTGATCAGCGCCGGGCGTGTCTTTATGGATGATCTGCAGTACGGCCGTCCGCGCACTTTCCATCTTAGCGCCAATGTCGGCCGCGCGGAGGAGGCGAACGCGCAAACCCATCTGATCGCGATGAATCTGGATCGGCAGGTCGTGATCCTCGAGATCCCCGGCGGCGACGCGAGCAAGATCCGCACGCTGCCAGGGCCGTACCTGTTCGGCGCCGGCGAGGATCTCACCCCGGTGACGATGCGGCTGGCCGATATGAACGGCGACGCAGCGCCCGACCTGATCGTCCGCATCAAGAACGAGGAGATGGTCTACATCAACCGCGACGGTGGCTTCGCCCTGATCACAGCCGAGGAGCGGCAGCAACTCCTCCAGCAGGGCGCCGGCCGGTAGCGCTGCCCATACTCTTCAGCGACCTCATCAACCAGCACCAAGCGCAGCGGATCGCTCCGCTGCGCTTGGTGTCTGCGGCATGCTGCCTGCGGGGCGCTACCCAACACCCGTACCACCTGCGCGGTGAGCGGAAGTGCGAGCGGGCTGTGTCCCTCGCGCTCCACGCCAAGGGAAGGTGGGGCAGCCCCAAGGCTGAAGCAACGTCCAAGAGCGCTGGCAGCCCCTGCACCCCGCCTTGGTCTGCGGCACGCCCCCTGTGGGGCGCTGCCCCGAAGCAGTACCCACCTGCACGGTGGGTGAGGATACGAGTGGGCTCCGCCCCTCGCGCTCCCCGCCAAGGGGGCGGCTGCCCCCTTGGAACCCCCG
>DAOUGF010000102.1:0-5168 GCA_034429295.1 Chloroflexaceae bacterium | reverse complement strand
CTCGAGCGTGAGCTCATCCCCGCCGGTGAAGCGATCGAGCATCGGGGTCTGGATGGTGCCCGGGGCGATGGCATTGATGCGGATGCCGTCGCGGGCATACTCGAGAGCTGCGGCCCTGGTGAGCCCGATGATCCCGTGCTTGCTCGCCACATAGGCGGAGACGCCTTGCGAGCCCCGCAGGCCGGCCACCGACGATGTGTTCACGATCGCGCCGCCGCCTTGGCGGAGCATCTGCTGGATCTCGTACTTCATGCAGAGCCAGATGCCCTTGAGGTTGGTGGCGATCACCTGATCCCACGTCTCCTCGCCATAGTCGGCCAACAGCGCCTGAGGGCCGGGGATGCCGGCATTGTTGTGGGCGTAATCGAGGCGGCCGTACTGGTCCACCGCGGCCTGTACGAGGGCCTCGACGTCGGCCCGCTGGCTCACGTCGGTCCTCACGAACAGGGCATCGGTATTCTCGGCACGGGCGAGGGCCGCCGTCTCCTCGCCGGCATCAGCCGCCACGTCGGCGATCACCACTTTGGCGCCCTGGCGGGCGAACGCGAGGGCCGTCGCCCGGCCGATACCCGAGCCCGCGCCTGTCACCAGGGCGACTTTGCCACTCAACTGCGAGATCATAATACGGACCTCCTCTCGACTGCAGTGGCCGCCGGTATCATACACTATCTTCTCCGTCGCTCGGCCCAGCCGGCCGATCGCCCTCAGGGCTGATGCGAAGACCAAGGGCGCTGGCCGCCCCGTTCCCCCGGCCTGCGGTCTGCGACAGACTGCCTGCGGGGCACTGCCCCAAGCCCGTACCACCTGCACGGTGGATGGAACTGCGAGCGGGCTCCGCCCCTCGCACTCCCCGCCAAGGGGCGGCTGCCCCCCTTGGAACCCCCGAAGCCGGCGGCCACCAGCGCCGACACACCATCGCTGCATGCCCCTCGGCGCCAAGAGCGGGAGTTGCACTACCCGCTCCACGGCAGCGCCGGACCTGCTGCGGCGAAGTTGCAGAATACCGCAGCCCTGCGATCGCTCTCTGGATAACAGTTTAGTCACCTGCGTACCTCGCTGACCCGCGGGCGCGTTCATTGTGGCAGACAGCCATTAGGGTCAAGAGGGCACGAGTGAGAACGAATCCAGAGGGGGATAGGATGCGTGCGCGCGCCACGACCCAAGCAGAGGAGCAGGCCGAGGATGGCCAGGGCGAGACACTGCGCGAGCGGGGCGCCGGGGGGACGCTCTACTCCCAGCAGGCAGCCGCGACGACGACCCTGCGCCCCCAACAGAGCCGCAACGTGATCTGGCGCTGGCAGCTGCGCCGCCGCCAGCGATCCAGGTAGGCCGCCAGAACGACCGCGCCAGGTTTGACACCCTGCCCCATCCAGGGTAGGGTGTCGCTATGTATCGCGACGACTATATCCTGCGCATGATCCGGCGCCTCGGCCAGGTGATCGCCTATATCGCCGGGCTGCGCCGGCAGGGCCAGTATCCGCTAGCGCTGGCCGCCTGCGACGAGGCGATGCGCAACGCCCTCGGCGTGGGCTCCGAGGCCCTGACGGCCCGCTCCGAGCGCGAGATCCTGGCGCTGATCCGCTTCGCTGACCGCGACGGCTCCTGGCGGGAACTGGCGGCCTATGTGGCCGCGATCTTCCACGCAGAGGCCGCCATCTACGAGGCTCAAGGCGACCAGGAGTTGGTCCCCGCGCGAGCCTTGCTCGCCCTCCAGCTGCTGATCGAGTGCCAACTCGCAGGAGCCGGGTCGCAAGATGAGGCGTCTCCTCCGCTCCCCGAGTACGCGCCGCCCCGGGAGCATCTGCTGGAGTTGCTGGCCGGCTACACCCTGCCCGAGCACACCCGCGTCGCCCTCTTTCAGCTCTACGAGGCGGAGGGCGCCTTCGACCGCGCCGAGGATCAGCTCTTCGAACTGCTGGCCGCTGCGCCTGCCGACGACACCCTGCATGCCGCCGGCGTCGCCTTCTACGAGCGGCTCCTCGCCCTCGACGACGCGACCCTCGGCGCGGGCGGCCTGCCGCGGGCCGAGGCGGAGGCGGGCCTCGCCGAGCTGCAGGCCCGGCGTTAGCGCCTGCTGGCCGTGAGCCGGCTCACTTCCCGATACAGAAGCGGGAGAATATTACGTCAAGCAGATCGTCGCCTACCGTCTCGCCCGTGATCTCGCCGAGGGCGTTGAGCGCGGCGCGCACATCGCCGCCGATCAGGTCGGCGGGGTGGCCGGCCTCCCAACCGGCGACGGCGGCCTGGAGCAACTCCTCGGCGCGGCGCAGGGCGTCACGGTGGCGCGGGCTGCTCACCAAGCGGGCCTCGCCGGCGGCGAGCGGCGCGCCGCCGAGCAGCGCCCCCCCGATCGCCTGGGCCAGCTCTTCGATCCCGGCGCCGGTACGGGCAGAGGTGCGGACAGTCGCGCGGAGCTGAGGGTGGTCGAGCGACAGATCACCAACCATTGGTTGGGTATGGCCATCGTCGGTCGTCGCCTCCGCCGCATCCACCTTATTCCAGACCAGAATGGTCGGCTTCTCGAGGGTCAGCGCCGCGATCGCGCGGTCGCCCTCAGTGAGCGGCCGGGTGGCGTCGAGCACTAGCAGGGCGAGGTCGGCGCCGGCGAGGGCGGCGCGTGAGCGCTCGACGCCGATGCGCTCGACCGGGTCATCGCTGGCGTGGATGCCGGCGGTATCAACGAGCACAACGGGGATGCCGGCGAGGTTAGCCGTCTCCTCCAGGGTGTCGCGGGTGGTACCGGGGATGGGCGTGACGATCGCGCGCTCGGCGCGCAGCAGCGCGTTGAGCAGGCTCGACTTGCCGACATTCGGGCGGCCCACCAAGGCGGCGCGGGCGCCCTGCCGGTAGATGATGCCCTGGTCGGCGCCCCGCAGCAGCTCCTGCACCGTCGCGAGGCCGGCCCGCAGCTGTGGGCCGATATCCTGCGGCTCCACCTCGTCCTCGGGGAAGTCCACCACAACCGTGATATAGGCGAGGCAGTCGAGGAGGGCGGCGCGAGCGGCGCGCACCTCACGGGCGAGCCAGCCGCCGAGTTGGGCTTGAGCGAGAGCGAGGCCCGCCCCGGTTTGGGCGCGGATCACATCCAGGGTCGCCTCGGCCTGAGTGAGGTCGATACGGCCGTTGAGGAAGGCGCGCATAGTAAACTCGCCGGGGTTGGCGAGTCGGGCGCCCGCGGCGAGGACGAGGGCGAGGGTGCTCTGGAGCGGGAGCGGCCCGCCGTGGCAGGAGAGCTCGACCACATCCTCGCGGGTGAAGCTGCGGGGCGCGCGCATCAGCGCGAGCAGCGCCTCGTCCACCACGGCGCCCGTGGCCGGGTCGACGATGTGGCCGTAGCGGAGCTGGTAGGACCGCAAGGGCCCTGGCCGCAGCGGCCGGAAGACCTTGCCGGCGATCGCCTGGGCCGCCGGGCCGCTGATGCGGACAATGCCGATGCCACCCTCGCCGGGCGGGGTGGCGATCGCGGCGATAGTGTCGTCATGCATACTCAAGGCCGTCTCTCGAACCTCCTCTGTGCCGCAGATCCCTGAGCTGGACCCGTGCTGTTGAGCGTAGCATAGCAGATCGGGCGGGCAATGGCCCGCCTGCGCGGTGGGCGGGGTTGCGAGCGGGCTCTGCCCCCCGCGCTCCCCGCCAAGGAGGGGCTTGCTCTCGCTCACTGTTGGGGCTGGTTGGGGCGGCGCCCCAAGCCCCTACCACCTGCGCGGTGGGCGGGTTTGCGAGCGGGCTCCGCCCCTCGCGCTCCCCGCCGCCTCCCGGCGCTCGCCCTATACCAGTACCACCTGCACGGTGAGCAGGCATGCGAGCGGGCTCCGCCCCTCGCGCTCCCCGCCAAGGGGGCGGCTGCCCTTTGAGGGGTAGGTTTTTGGTGAGCCAGCATCGCTCTGGTACGATGGGTGCACCAGAACATCCATTGACCAGGAGGCAACGATGGCTCACCAGAACGGATTATCCGAATGGACCGCTCAGGTGTCAACCAACCTGCCACACCTGAGCAAGCCCCAAGCACTCGGCCTTGCCCTGTGGAGCTACGGCATCGTGATGATGCGTAGCTGCGGTCGTACCACCATCGCTACCTTCTTCGCCCTCCTGCTTGGCCAGAAAGCCGCCACCCTCAACCAGCGCCTGCGCGAGTGGTGTTACGAGGCCGAGGCCAAGGCTGGGGTCAAGTCTGGCGCCAAGAAGCGCCAACAACTCGACGTCACCAGTTGCTTTGCTCCTCTCCTCGCCTGGCTTGTGCGCCTCTGGCACGGTCGTAGCCTGGCGCTAGCGATTGATGCCACCACCCTCGACAGCCGCTTGAGCGTGCTTGTCGTCAGTGTCGTCTCTCACTCCTGTGCCATCCCGGTTGCCTGGACGGTCCTGCCCCAGCAGCGCAAGGGCAAGTGGCGCAGCCACTGGTTACGGCTCTTGCGGCTGCTGCGACCTGCCATCCCAGAGGGGTGGACGGTGCTGGTGCTGGCTGACCGTGGGCTGTATGCCGGCTGGCTCTTCCGTCGCATCAAGCGATTGGGCTGGCATCCCTATCTGCGGGCACGGAGTGATTGGCAGTTCCGCCCCGACGGCAAGCGGAACTACTATCGCCTGAGCTCGCTGGTGCCGGATGTCGGTCGCCACTGGGCGGGTACTGGCACGCTCTTTCGAACACCGAGCAAGCAGTTGCGCTGCACGCTGCTGGCTTACTGGGGCGAAGGGTGTGAGCAGCCCTGGTGTGTGCTGACCGACCTGCCAGCTGAGGCAGCTGAGGTGGCCTGCTACGGGTTGCGGAGTTGGTGTGAGCAGGGCTTCAAGGTCTTCAAACGAGGGGCTTGGCAGTGGAACAGTTCACGGATGAGCGAGCCGGGGCGAGTGGAGCGGCTCTGGCTGGCGTTGGCGGTGGCGACGCTGTGGATGGTAAGTGTGGGGGGCGCCTTGGAGGACGAGTTGGAGAGCGTGGGGCTGCCGGAGCTGAGCGAGTTGCTGCTGCCAGCAGGCAAGGGGCGGCGGCGGATGCGGCTGCTGCGCCTGGCGCTGATCTGGTTGATGGTCTGCCTGCTACGAGGGG
The DNA here is from genome assembly GCA_034429295.1 of Chloroflexaceae bacterium. Classification (GTDB taxonomy): domain Bacteria; phylum Chloroflexota; class Chloroflexia; order Chloroflexales; family Chloroflexaceae; genus OHK40. The sequence continues at coordinate 124 of DAOUGF010000102.1, read as the reverse complement.
TGCGTTTCCCGATGCCAGCACGCTTGGTTCCTGAGCCTTGGCCAAGACGGCCGCAGTGGCCACAGCTGCCACCCTTGCTCGAGGCCGAGTGAGCCCGCACTGAAAAACCTACCCCTCAAAGGGC
>DAOUGF010000101.1:0-3205 GCA_034429295.1 Chloroflexaceae bacterium | reverse complement strand
TAGATTAGACAAACTGCCTGCGCTACATCGGGCCGAAGCATTTGCGGAGAAATGCTTCGGCCTTATGATTCAGGCCAGGCAACAGTGACAAGGTGAACGCCCTTGCTTCGCTTGGGCTAGGGGACAAGGTGACATCCTGACGGTGCCGATAGGCGTCCCCTTGTCCCCTTGTCACTTCCACCTACCGCGGCGCAGCGATGGTGATCAGGCGCTGGCTGTAGTCCACGATGCCGCCGCCGGCGTAGACGCCCTCGCCGATGCAAGAGATCATCGTCAGCAGCTCGCGCCCCTGCGGGAAGAGGTAGGCCGCCTCGTCCGGCGCGGCGTAGATCTGCTCGACGACGACATACTCGTGGGGCCGCCCCGCACCATCGTAGAGCGTCACCACGGCGCCGGGCGCCAGCTCCTTGAGGCGGGCGAACGGCGCGGGCACGTGGGGCGCCGAGAGAAACGGCAGCACGTGGCCCCAGAGCACGATATTCTCGCCCTGGCCTGGCACGGCGCTGTGGATGTACCAGCCGGCCTCGTGGTCGGGGACGATAAACTCGCCGGCGGCGTCGAGCCCCACCGGAACGGTCGCCACATCCAGCCCGATCGCCCCGATCACCAGACGGGCGGGCGCCTCCGGGGCTGCGGCCGCCACCACAGGCGCAGGGGCCGCCGGCGCGGGAGCCGCCGGCGCAGGCTCGGCCCACGGCGTGCCGGGCGGATCAGCGGCCACCGGGGCGAGCTCGTGGCCGAGCCGGCCCTTAAGCACCCGGTAGGGCCAGTCGTTCTCGGGGTGTAGCTCGAAGCGAGCCCGCTCGAACCACTGCACCACATAGCCGCGCCCATCGGCTAAGCGCTCGGTACGCGGTTCGCTGATCGGCAGGCCGTAGAGAGCCAGGCTCTCCGCGTCGCTGAGGGCGGGATCGCTATCGAGAGCCAGGCCGCCGTAGAGCCAGGCCGTGAGGAAATCGCCGCAGACGCTATGGCCGGTCTCGGGGAAGTGACGGCACTCGCCGAGGACGACGGTGCGGGCGAAGTGGCTGCTGTGGGCGGCCAGCAGCTCGGCGCCGAGGCGGCCCACCAGCAGATCGTAGGGGAAGGGCTGCTCGGGGTGCAACTCCATCCGCGCCCGCTCAAACCACTGCACCATGCGGGGCTGACCCTCGATCAGCTCCTCCTGCAGCCCGGTGATCGGATAGCCGAAGGCCATCAGCCCGCCGCCGCCTTCCCAAGCCTCGCGGATGCGCCCGCTGATGCAGTAGCCCGTCTCTGGAAAGCAGGCAGGGGCGAGGCTCTGCCGCAGCGGCGCGGCAAGACCCTGGCCGGCGACTGCCCAGGCGGCGAGGGCGACGCAAAGCGCCAGCAGCGGCATCCTGGTGATAGCGTGCAGGCTGCGCATACCAGTGACAGGGTGACAAGGGGACAGGGGGACAAGGAGACCAGGGGCAAGAGGACAAGGGGACGCCTATCGGCACCGTCAGGATGTCACCTTGTCCCCTAGCCCGGGTCGCAAGACGAGGCGAAGCCTCTGCAAAGCGAGGGCGATCACCTTGTCCCCTAGCCCGGGTCGCAAGACGAGGCGAAGCCTCTGCGAAGCGAAGGCGTTCACCCTGTCACCTAGCCCAGGCGAAGCGAGGCGATCACCTTGTCACTATCACCTGGGGCGCCACAGAAGCCGCCGGGTTGCGAAGGCGGCCAGGGCGGCGAGGCCGGTGACGCCGGCGAGCAGCAGGGGCGTGGCGCCGCCGCTGGTGTTGGGCAGCCGGCCCGCGGCGACCAGCGTCACATTCACGTTCTGGGTCGGGTTCCCGCGGGTGATCACCGGGTAGAGCTGGTTGGTGCGGAAGTAAGTCTGCCCGGCGACAGTAATATTGGCCTGCAGCGTGTAGGTGGCGTTCGGGTCGATCCGCGAGGCGTCGTAGGGGAGGCTATAGCGGAAGGGCGGCTGCGCCCCGTTGGTTGTCAGCCGCTGCTCCGCGATCACCTGGGGGGTGCCGGTGGCGACGACCTGGGCGATCTGGATGGTGACGATTGCTGTGGCGGGCAGCGTGATCCGCTCACGGTAGGTAAGGGTGCCGGAGACCGCCGTGGCGCCCTGGGCGGCCGCCATGCCAGGGAGCGCGAGCAGCACGACTGCGAACAGGAGCGCACAGGCTGCGCGAGCGAATTTCATAAGACCTCCTCAGCACCTCAGGAGCGCGGTAGTGTCGAGTATACCAGCACTCAGCGCCTTTGTACAGATACACTCTACATCCTGCAACCACCCTATGCGATTCCGGGGGTTTTCAAACTGTACGCAGCGATAGTTAAACACAGGTTACAGCACAAACAGGGCCAGGCAGTCGTCTATGAGCTGTCTGGCCCTGTTTACGGCGGGATTCGGATGAGGGCTAGGCGCCCATGCGCGCCAGCTCTTCCTCCACCACCTTCTCGTCGAGCTTTTTGAAGAGCGGCTTCGGCTCGCGGAGCGCCTGGCCCACCGGCAGCTCGGGCGGCGCCCAGCTCCCCACCCAGCTCTCGTAGTCGCCGGTGAGCACCCGGTGGGAGCGACCGTCCTCCTCGGTGTACTCCTTGAACTCCAGCGGCCCGGCGATATAGCCGTCGTAGCCGAGGAAATCGTGCAGGCGCTGGCTGCTGAAGGGCAGGAAGGGCGTGAAGAGCAGCTTCAGGCTATCCACGCAACGCAGGGCCACATACCAGATCGTGGCGGCCCGCTCGCGATCCGTCTTGATCACCTTCCAGGGCTCCTGCTCGCTCAGGTAACTATTCACCTGCGCGGCCAGGCGCATCGTCTCTGTGAGAGCCGCCTTGAAGCGGGCTGCGTCGAGCAGCTCGCCGATGCTGGCGAAGCCGCCCTCCACCTCGGCGATCAGGGCCTGGTCGCCGGCTGTGAGCTCGCCCGGCTGGGGCACGCTGCCGAAGTTCCTGTAGACGTTTGTGAGCGTGCGGTTCACCAAGTTGCCCCAAGTGGCCACCAACTCGTCGTTGTTGCGGCGCACGAACTCGGCCCAGGTGAAGTCGGTATCCTGGTTCTCGGGGCCGGCGATCGTGAGGAAGTAGCGCAGCGGGTCGGGGTCGTAACGGCTAAGGAAGTCGTTGACGTAGATCACGATCCCACGGCTGCTGGAGAACTTCTTGCCCTCCATGGTGAGGAACTCGCTGCTGACCACATTGTAGGGGAGCTGCAGCGGCACCTCGGCGAAGGCACCGGTCGCGC
>DAOUGF010000100.1:0-6571 GCA_034429295.1 Chloroflexaceae bacterium | reverse complement strand
AACCATAACGCGCCCGTTTCCGAGGAGCATTATTTCACCCCTGCAGTACGCCACTGATCGACGAGGCGGTTCACCGAGTTGATGTAGCCCTGCACATCGTTCTCGAATGATGGCGCGTAGACCGGGATGATATCGGCCACGGTGCGATGGCCCCTACCCTTGAGATACTCGACATCGATCAGCCGGTACCAATCCTCGATGCCTTCCCGCCACGAGCTGTAGTCGCGGAAGCGGCCATAGCAGCTGGGGTAGCCCGCGCAGATGATGTTCCCCACATTGTGGGTTGTGGAGCCATCGGGCTTGATCCCGGCCCAGTTGGGGTTCGTGCCGGCGCCGCTTTCGTGGATGAAGAAGGCTAACGCGAAAGCGGGGTCGATCCCGTACTCCAACCCGAGATTGTACCAATCCTGACCGGTGCCGACGGCAGGCGAGCCATAGGACTCGAGGATGCGATCGATCTGCTGGGGCGTCAGGCTGGGCGGCCCCTGGAGGTTGTAGTCGCCGGCGGGCCGGGCGGCAGCCGCGAGGAGCGCCACGCCGGCCCCAGCGGCGCTGTCGCCGCCCGCCAAGAGGTTCCAACGGCTCCTGATACTCTCGCCGCCGCCGCCCAATGTCATGATCACAATGATGCTGGCGAGCGCAACCACAACCATCACGAGCGGGTTGTTCAGGCTCAGCGTGAGACCGGGCGACGGGGGCGGCAAGGCCATCGTGCTCAGGCGCGGCCGGGCGGTTGCCTGGCTCACGCGCACCATCGTGGCGTCGATCTCCTCATAGCGCGAGCGAGCCTCGGCCACCGGCTCGAGCAACTCCTCGAGGGGCGCCGCGAATGTGGGGCGCAGCTCCGGGCGCTGGCGACGCTCGCGCGTTTGGGTCGCCGCAGACCGCGGCGCAGGGGCGCTTTGGGCCTGAGCCCGCGACGTTCGCGGCTCATCCCGCACTGGCGCGGCATGGCTTGCCGTGGGCCGCCGCTGCGGCGCCGGAGCGGGGGGCGGCTCGTAGCGCGGCACAGCCCGCGAGGGCAGGGCCTCATCGATATCGCTGACCAGCTCCTGCAGCGGCGCGGGCGGGGCACGCCGCGGGCGGGGCGCGATATCGTCGGGCTCAAGGGGAAAGAGCGGCTCACGGCGCGCTCGCCGCATCCCATCGCCCTGGCTTGGCCGCTGACCGGGACGACGATCCTGTGATGCTGTCACGACCCGTGCTCCTGCACAAGCCGGCTCTGCTCCTCTACTGTGGGCAGGCGGAACGCGCCGTCACGATTCAGGTACACGATTTGCTCGTTGCGTACATCGACGATTAGGTCGTCGAGCCCATCGCCATCCATATCCCGCAGAGATAATAACACAGGTGTTAAGTCCTCGTCAGCACCAAAAAGGTAGGGCCCTGGTACTGTTCGCACCTGTGTCGCGTCGCCGGCCGGCAGTTCCAGCACCACCACCTGCCGCTCGATGTTCAGCCCGATCAGCCGCGTGGGGCGGCCCGCCGCCTCCTCGCCGTGGCCGACGTAGCCCTCCAGATGGGTCGTCCGTGGCCTGCCGTAGCGTAGATCGTCCAGGCGCACCCGCCCCCACTCCACGACCGTGCCGACGAGCACATAGATCGCCAGCGCCGCCAAGGCGAATGTCACCAGATAGGCCGCCGACCCGACGCTTCGCGGGAAGATCGAGGTGCGTCGCACGCCCTTGCCGCTGATCTCTTTACTGGTTACAGCCATGACGATACCCCTTACATGCCCTGGGCAGTACAACAGACGCCGACGCGCCTGAGGCGCGTCGGACATCGAAGCGGAGCACTGCGGCGGGACGATCCCGGCCGCTGCATCCCTCCCCACCGTGGTGTTGCTCGTTTCTGGGCGTTAGAACCGGCCGAGCGGCAGGCGCGGGGCTTCTCGTAGACAACGGTGATCGGAGGATCGAACGCGTGTTCGCATATTAGCAGAACATGCGTTCTGTGTCAAGGGTCTACGGCAGATTCAGGCGCCGCAGATTGTAAAGGGTTTAGCGCCGATCCAGCACGGCAATTGTTTCCACATGCGGCGTATGCGGGAACATATCATAGCCACACAGGTTCACCAATTCGTAATGTTCTGCAAGGGCTTTGAGATCCTCCAGCTGGGTCAGCGGGTTGCAGGAGACGTAGACAATCCGGCTGGGCGCCACGCGCAGCAGCTCGGCGCAGACATCGGGCCCGAGGCCAGTGCGTGGCGGGTCCGCCACAGCGACGGCGAAGGCGCCCTCGGCCTGCTCCCGCAGGAAGGGGAGCACATCAAGGCCAACCGCCTCTACGTTCGCTGCGCCGCTGCGCGCCGCGTTGCGCCGCGCCAATTCGACGCTCTCCTGCACACTCTCAACACAGATCACGCGCTCCACGTGAGGCGCCAGGTGCAGCGCGATGGTCCCGACGCCACCATACAGGTCCATCACCGCCGACGGGCGGCCGGCGCCCGTTGAGAGCGGCTCGCCTTCGTCCGGCGCATTCCAGCCCAGGACGGCCGCCAGCAGGTCGTCGAGCAGGCGCCCGAGCAGGTGGGTGTTGTTCTGAAAGAATGTATTCGGCCCGATGGTGAGCGCCGAACCCATGCTGAGCTCCGCCGCGCCCCAATGCCGCAGCGGCTCGCCAAACGAGAGGTCGGTGAGGCTATCGTTGAGCAGCCAGTGGAAGCCCACGACGCCCGGCTGCGCCAGCGCCACCTCCGCGAGGCGCTCCATCTCGGCCTCGTATGGGCCAGCCGCGGTCACCGCAGCCAGCAGCAGTTCGTCGGCAGGGCTGCGCCGCACCACCACGTAGCGCAGGAAGCCCTCGTGGCTCCGTATGTTGTAGTCGGGCAGGCCGAGCTCGCGGGCGGCCAACCAGACCGCCTTCGCCGCTGCGAAGCCCGCGGGCGGGATCAGGTGGCACTCCTCGAGCTCGACGATATAGTTGAACTTCCCCCGCGCCCGCAACCCGAAGCGGCCCTTTGTGGCCACATAATCCATGCGGGTGCGGTAGTTGTAGGGCTCCGGCGATGGCACGACGGTGAAGGCCGCAGCCGCCGCCTGATCAAGGATGCCGCCCTCGGCGAAGAGCCGGCCGAGGGCCTGCTGCTTGGCAGTCACCTGGCCCTCATAGGCTCGATCCTGAAAGGCGCAGCCTCCGCACTCCACAGCGTGTCGGCAGCGAGGCTCGACCGGCGCCGCGGCTCGCGCGAGCTCGCCGATCAGCCGCTTGAACTCTTTTGAGCGCATTCGTTCCTTCGGGAGGTGCGGGGGCAGAAGAGAGAGGGAGAATCCGGCAGCTTCGCCCCTTCACTTGTCCCTTCTCACCTCTGCATACGGCTTTCCAGTGCTCTCCGCACCACATCCACGTCGGCCGGCAACTCGATCGGCGGGTTGGCAAGGCGGCTTGTGACTCCGGGCAGCGTGCCCTCGTGGTAGTCAACCTTGAAGCGGCTGAACTTGAGGCCGTGGGCGGTGGAGATGACGACGACACGGTCGGACTTGCCGATCACGCCCCGCTCGATCAGCTTAAACGTCACGGCCAGGGCCACGCCGGTGTGGGGGCAGGCGTAGGCGCCCGTGCGGTCGGCGCGAGCCACGGCGTCGGCGAGCTCATCCTCGGTGGCCTGCTCCACGATGCCGTCGAAGCGCTTGAGCGTGCTGATCGCACGGTTGATGCTCACCGGGTCGCCGATCTGGATGGCGGTGGCGGCGGTGGGCTGGGCCACGATCGGCTCGTAACGCCAGCCGTTGATGTAGGCGCGGTAGAGCGGGTTGGCCCGCTCGGCCTGGGCACAGACGATCCGCGGGAGACGGTTGATCAGCCCCAACTCGTACATCATCAGCAGGCCTTTGCCTAAGGCGAAGGTGTTGCCGAGATTGCCGCCGGGAATGACGATCCAGTCCGGCACCTCCCAATCGAACTGCTGGGCGATCTCGATGCCGACGGTCTTCTGGCCCTCCACCCGCAGCGAGTTGAGCGAGTTGGCGAGGTAGATCCCGCTCTCCGGGTCGGCGGTGATGGCCCGCACAACGCGCATACACTGGTCGAAATCGCCATCGAGCGCGATCACAGTGGCGCCGTTGGCGATCGGCTGCACGAGCTGGGCGGTGCTCACCTTGCCCTTCGGCAGGAAGACGATCGTGGGGATGCCGGCCGCCGCGCCGTAGGCCGCCAGGGCAGCCGAGGTATCGCCGGTTGAGGCGCAGGCGATGGCGCGGATCGGCTTGCCCTCGCTGATCATCTGCTTGACGACGCTCACCAGCACGGTCATGCCGAGATCTTTGAACGAGCCGGTGTGGCTCACGCCGCAGTTCTTCAGCCAGAGGTCGGAGACGCCGAGCTCCTTGCCGAGCCGCTCGCACCACTGCAGGTTGCTGCCGCCCTCGAAGAGGCTCACCACGTTGTTGTGGTCGATGATCGGGCAGACCCACTCAAGCTTGCCCCAGACCCCTGAGCCGTAGGGCCAGGTAGTGCGCATCCAGCGGCTATCGAAGAGCTGCTTCCACTCGTCGGCGCTCCGCTCGCGCAGCGCGTCCATATCGTGCTGCACCTCGAGCAGCCCGCCGGAGCGGGAGTAGTAGACGATCTCGGTGAGCGGGTAGGTCTCGCTCGGGTCGTCTTGCGCGGCGAACCAGGCCCGATATTTGCTCATAGCAACCCTATCGTTGAGTGTAGAAGGCTTTCTGTTGCGGCGCAGCTCGATTATAGCACGCTCAGGGCGTGGGCTGCTCCTCGGCGCTGATGGCGCTGAGCTGCCGCTCGGCCTCGTCGCGCCAGTAGCCCGCAGGCGCCAGCTCGATGAAGTGGCGCAGGGCCTCCGCAGCCCGCGGGCCCTCGCCGTTGAAGCGGTGGAGCAGCCCGAGCTGCAGATAGGGCTCGGGCCAATCGGGGCGCAGCGCGCTCGCCCGCTCCAGGTCGGCGATGGCACCGGCGTACTCGCCCAATTCGCGCCCGCGGATCAGGCCGAGCTGGTAGTGAGCGGCGGCGAAAGCGGGCCAGAGGCGGGCGGCGCGGGCGAACGACCAGGCGCCGGCGGCGTAGAGCGAGCGATCGGCGGCGAGGTTGGCGCTGTAGCAGAGGCTCAGGCCCCAGATGTACCACCAGCGGGCGCTCAGGCGCCCAAGGAACGAGCTGGAAGCGCGGATCATGACTGCTCTCGTTCTGTATGCGGGAGGCCCGTTGTGGTTGGGCTAACGACCAGGGGCGACTGAGCAACCGAGCCTCCTTCGCTCCTTGGCCGTCCGTCCCCGGCGATAAAGACCCCCGGAAAGCGGCACCGGGGCTCATGCGGGTTGCCGCCACAGATCGTGGAGGCGATGCTTGCATCATACTCTATCGGGGCCGCACTGAAGGCACCGTGCTATAATGCCGCGCAGCCGTGGCGATACAGACGCAGCCCACGTCTTGAGGAGGTTTGAGTTGATGCGACATGTGCGCGCCCTGATGTTGGGCGTCGCCCTGATTGCGCTGGTGGTCGCTTGCGGCGGCTACGTTGCGCTGAGCGAGATCCGCGCCCCCGCCGACCCGGAGGGCGAGCCGGTTGAGTTTATCGTTGAAGAGGGCGAGTCCACATCCGAGATCGCCACTAAACTCCAGACCGAGGGGCTGATTCGGCAGCCCGTGCTCTTCACACTCCTGGCCCGCAGCCAGAATCTCGACGACAGATTGCAGGCCGGGCGCTATGTGCTCAGCCCGACCATGACGATGAGCGAGATCCTGATCGCGCTGCAGAGCAGCCGGGTCGAGGAGGTGCAGGTGACGCTGCCGGAGGGCCTGCGCCTGGAGGAGTTCGCGGAGATCCTGGAGCAGGCCGGGGTGGTGAGCGCCGACGCCTTCATGAGCGTGGCCAGTGACGGCGAGCGCTTCCGCAACGAATACTTCCTGCTCGGCAGCCTGCCCGAGGGCGCCACGCTGGAGGGATATCTCTTCCCCGACACCTATCGCTTCCCGGAGCGGGCCCAGCCCGATGAGGTGGTGCGGACGATGCTCGACCGCTTCGTCGAGCAGTACGCCACGATCGAGCGGGGCGTGCGCGTGCCTGGCGCCACCGTGCACGACCTGGTGACGATGGCGTCGATCGTGCAGCGGGAGGCGGCCCTGGAGAGCGAGATGCCGCAGATCGCCGGCGTGTTCTGGAACCGGCTGAAGCCGGAGAACGCGCCGAGCTTCGGCGGCGGGACGCTGGGCGCCGACGCGACCCTGCAGTACGCCCTCGGCTACAGCACCCAGGAGCAGACATGGTGGCGTAGGGAGATCACGCAGGCCGATCTTCAGAGCTCCAGCCCCTACAACACCCGCCTCACGCCCGGCCTGCCGCCCGGCCCGATCGCCGCCCCGGGCCTCGCCGCACTCACCGCGGCCGCCCAGCCCGATGACGCCAGCGGCTATCTCTTCTTCGTGGCCGACTGCGCCAAGGACGGCTCGCACAACTTCGCCAGCACCTTCGAGGAGTTCCAGCAGTACGAGGCCGAGTGGTTAGCGTGCCAGTAGTAAATGCAACATGCAAGCTGGCCGTGTGATACGTTTGCATGTTGCATTGATCCGGGCCTGAGATGCGGAAGCTCATCCTGATCGGCGACCCGGTCGCCCA
>DAOUGF010000099.1:0-4643 GCA_034429295.1 Chloroflexaceae bacterium | reverse complement strand
CGAGGACGACGAGCGCGTCACATGCTCTTCTACCGTGTTGCCAGCGACGGGGCCGTGGAGGTCATTCGTTTCCTTCACGACGCGATGGACTTCGAGCGGCACTTGCCGGACGACGACGCCGACGACTGAGGGACGGCCGTGCGCTGCCGGCCGGATCGATCCTCGCCGTGGGATTACGATAATCCCACGCGATCATCGACTGCTGTGCGTTGCCCCCTGCAACGTCTGAGAATCCTTCAGCGCCCCCGGATGGAGTCGAACCATCGACCTTCGGTTTAGGAAACCGCTGCTCTATCCTCTGAGCTACGGGGGCACTGCGGGAAAGTGTACCACGCCTTGGCAGCCCGCGCAACGGCGCCTCGAGGGCCTCGTGATGCACATCGCCTGTTTGCTCGACCACTCCCGCGGGGTGCTGAAGAAGGTCGGGCTGCCACTACTAACTTCCATGAACTGCGCCACACCGCGGCCACCCTGATGCTCGCCGATGGGCGCTGCTGGTGACATCTCTAAGCTCTTCGGCCACTCGTCGCCGGCGATCACAACGGGCCTGGCGCAGCCCTCGGCGTAGCTTGCCGCAAAGCTCGCCTCGCCGGGCTGCGAGCGGACAGCCGCGCAGTAGTGGTCGCACGCCACACGATTGACGTGGTCAAGCTGCTCGCCCACTTCTGCCAGCAGCCCCTCCATCGCGCCGAAGATTCGTGCGGCTTGCTCCAGCGCTCCACGCGTCGCTGCCACCGCCGCCAGCCCTCCGAGCGCCGTCGCAACCTCCCCTGGCCCTGCTGCTGCCGGGCCACCGCAAGACTTTCCGCGAACAGCGCCGCAGCGCGCATCATCCCCCGTCTCGAGCGCGACAAACCCCAGGTTGTGCAGCGGCCCTGCGACCACGAGCTGTGTGTCAAGCTCGTGGAACAGGGCCAGGCTTGCCTCGTAGCAACTCCGCAGCCGCTCATTGGCGAAGAAGCAGAGGTCGCCCAGGAGCACCAGCGCCATACCCCAGGGCTCGTCTAGACGGCGGAATAGCGCCACGCTCTCCTCGTGCGCCGAGCGGACGGCAGCGGAGCGCTTCTTGGGTGAGGTCCAGGGCTTTGCGGCGACGGCGCAGCCAGTAGCCGAATGAGGTGGTCGTCTCCATATGATGCCGAGCAGGAGGCGCACCTCCTGCTCGGCGGGTGTAGAAGTGGATCGGCTCACATACGGGCCTGCGCCTAGTCAGGATTCAGGCAACGGCCCGACGAAGGGTGCGCTGCTGTAGCTCACGCTGGAGGACGAGAGCGACTTGGCGTAGAGTGCGCCGGTCAGCGCGCCGCTGGGGAAGGAGACATCGGCCGTCGGCGCCAGCAGCGTGCCGCGGATCGCGAGCGAACGCAGGGTGAGTTGCGACGCCTGAGGGAAGTTGTAGACGATCCGCTGGGCGTCGGCGCCGCTTGCGTTGATGCCGAAGCTCTGCATCTGCACCTGCGTCCCGATGACATTGATGATAACAATGGCGTTCTGCGGCACGCTGATGCTCAACTGCGAGGCCCGCTCCAGGTCGGAGCCGAGCACGCTGAACACATTCTGAACCGGGTCGCTACCAGTCAGGGCGATCTGTGCCCGCCCCCCGAAGACGGTGACGGTGGTCGTGCCGTTGGTCGGCAGCGCCGCCCAGCTCAGGCTCAGCGCGCTCAGCTGGCTCTGCACGGCCGCGCTATCGAGCGGGTTGTTCACCTGCTTCGCGACGCCGTTGGGGATGCTTGAGCTCTTGATGCTGGCCGTGCCGCCATAGACAACGTTGCCCTTCAAGACGGAGGTGCTGTTCAGGCTCAGGTCGCCGCCGACGACCAGCGTGTTGTTCGCACCATTGGAGTTCGGTAGCCCGCTGCCGATGCTCAGCGAGGCCAGCGTCCCGTCACCGCCGACGCCCACCCGTCCGGCGACCGCGGCGCTGCGCAGGTTCAGGTCGCCGCTGACCAGGATGTTGTAGTCGAGCACCTGTACTGTCGGTGCGGGCGTAGCGGTCGGCGTGCTGGTTGGCGTGTTCGTGACGGTCGCCGTCGGTGTGTCGGTCGGCGTGCTGGTTGGTGTGTCGGTCGGCGTCGGTGTGTCGGTCGGCGTGCTGGTTGGTGTGTTTGTGACGGTTGCTGTCGGTGTGTCGGTCGGCGTTGGCGTGTTGGTTGGCGTATTGGTCGGGGTGTTCGTGACGGTCGCCGTCGGTGTGTCGGTCGGCGTTGGCGTGTTGGTTGGCGTTGGCGTGTTGGTCGGCGTGTCGGTTGGCGTCGGCGTGTCGTCGCCTTGGAGCGTGAGCGAGGCCGTGGCCGGGCTCGCCGGGTTGTAGTTGGAATCCTCCTGCGTCGTCACGCCACCGAAGCGGGCGGTGACGGTGTAGCTGCCGGCGGGCAGATCGACTGCGCCCAACGGTGCCTGGCCGAGGGCATTGGTGGCCACGGGGATCGTCTTGTTGCCGACGCTGAAGAAAATCGTGCGCAGAGCTAGCGGCGCGCCGCCCACGTCGGTGAGTGTGGCGACGATGCCGGTGTCCGCGCCAACCTGCACGCTCACCGACGAGGGCGCGAGGCTGAGTTGCGTGTCCCGCTTGGTGATGGTGAAGGGGCTGCTGTCGGCTGAGGGCGCCAGCGTGTCGGTGCCAGCGAAGCTGGCCGCAGCCTGATAGGCGCCGGGCGGGCTTGTGAGGGTGAAGGTGGCCGTGGCCCGGCCATCGCCGCCGGTGACTGCGGGCTTGCTCTGCCCTGCCAGGCTGAACAGGATCGTCTGGCCGGGCTGTGGCGCGCCGTCCTTCGTCAGCAGCGCCGTGAGCGTGGCCGCGGTGCTGTAGTCGCCCGCAGCCGGCGGGCTGATCAGGGTGAGGCTCGTCGGCTGCTGCTGCTCGCTCGGCGGCGTGGCCAAGTCAATGCCGGGCGTAAAGTAATCGCCGAAGTTGTCGGCCATGGTCACCACGCCGAGGCCGTTCACCGCCTGCACGATGTAGCGCACGTTCGCCGGATTGGCGCTGCTGAGCGTCCCAGTCCACAGCGTCGAGTCGCTCGCGCTCTGCGTCAGGTCGAGCGACTGCCAGGCCGGGCTCGCCGCCGTCGGGTCGGTCCAGGTCACCCAGACCCCCTGGATGCCCGCCGCCGGATCTCCCGTGACGTGCACGGCGAACTGGATCTCACTGCCGCCGGAGATATACGAGCTGACCTTGCTGATCGCTGGCCCGTCGGAGAGGGCCGGTGCGCTGCCCGTATCGAAGGGCGCGAAGTGATCGCTGTAGAAGAGCCGGAACTGCATGGAGCTGAAGACGCGCCGCGTGCCGGTGGTCGCAGTAGAGTTGGCGGCGCGGAACTGCACTGGCGTGAGCTGGAGCTCAGTGGCGCCGTTCGTGGGGTCCGCCAGGGCACCGAAGTAGTTCACGGCCCAGGGCTTCAGCGGCCAGAAGACCGTCGGCGCGAAGTTGACCTGCACACCCCGCAGATCGTAGGTGGCGGCGCTGAGCAGCGGTCGCACTCCGGGCTGATCCTGATAGCTGCCGCCGCGGAAGCCGACGCCCCGCAGTACGGTGCCGGCCACACCCACATTCTCCCGCGTGAGTGGCAGCACCGGCTCGTACGGTTGGAAGGCCAGCCCGTCGGGGCCGCGGTAGTAGGTGGCCTGCACGGTCTGGCTGGGATCATCGACACTGGTGAGGGTCACCGGGGGCTGCAGCGTCACGCCAGTGCTGATGGTCCGGTCGGCCACCCGCAAGCCGATCTGCGGGTGGCTGCCGGGGCCGCTGTCCACCAATGGAGGCAGCGTGCTGCTCGGGCCACCTGCGTTCTGCGGGATGCGCTGGCCAGGCATCACCACCTTGAGCATCGGCAAGCCGTAGATCGTGGCGATCCGCAACGACTTGTCATCGATGCCCTCAAGCTTGGGCGTGCCGGTCAGGTACGCCAGCTTGGCCGCCACCAGGGCATCGCCGATCGCCACTGCCTCGCCCAGCTGGCCCACACGGAGCTGGCGGCTGAACTCGGCGTAGATCTGTTCGCTGTAGGCGAGGAAGTCGGTATCGCCGTACTGATAGCCGGTGCCGGCGATCAGGGTGGCGCCGCGGGCGGCGAAGGCGCTGGCCCAGTCCAGGCTGCGGGTCACGCCCGGCACGGCGGCGCTGTCGGGCAGGTTGTAGCCAGAGTGGCAGCCGGCGCTGAAGACGATCGCGTTGGTGAGGTCGGTGTTCGCGGTGAGCAACTCCTCGGCATAGAGCGTCGTGGCGTAGTCTGCGGCGAGAGTGCTGGCGGCGCTGAAGTGGCCCGCCAGGAAGATCAAGTCGTGCCGCTGGTCTAGCAGGGCCGCCCGCAGATCGTCGGCGGTCCAGGCGTTCGGGTCGAGGAACGACTCGCTGGCGGGTGAGACGAGCTCATCAACCGTGCCGCCGTTGCCGAGGCCGGCGCTCAGCTGGGTGCGCACCTCCGCGCCGGCGTCCACCAGGAAGTCGTAGCTGGTGACGAGGGCCGAGGTGGGCGTGGGCACGATGCCACCGGGCAGCGCCAGGTAGGCGTCGAGCATCGTGTTGATCTGGGCGGCGGTCTCCACCAGGCGGCCGACCGGGATGGCCGGGATGGGCAGGCTGTCGTTGCCGAAGGAGACGCTGGTGCGAGCGCCGTATTCGTCCTGGCTGAGAATGTAGTTCA
>DAOUGF010000098.1:0-1919 GCA_034429295.1 Chloroflexaceae bacterium | reverse complement strand
AGTCGGAGGCCAGTGCCGTGCCGCCACTGATCTGCTACCTCGTCTCAGCGACGGGCTTGAGCCTTGGCCAAGCGCGGAGGCCTTCGCCCGCTGGTTGCGCCCTGTACGATCCGGCGTGCCGGCGCCAAATTTTCCCGAACCCGGTGTGCGAAGGTGGGCGGCACAACCGATGCTCGCACACCTCCCCGACCGCAGATCCGCCGCCGGCCTCGGCGGATGGCTCAGCCCGACAATGGGTCGGGTACGCCGCCGACCGTTGGCACGGTACGGCCCTCCGGCTTGGGGGTGGTCCGGAGGGGGCAGCATCCCGAGGTACGCGGCGGGGAGCGCGAGGGGCGGAGCCCGCTCGCAACACCACGCACCGTGCAGGTGGTACTGGTACGGGGCAGCGCCCTGAGGCACGCAGCGGGGAGCGCGAGGGGCGGAGCCCGCTCGCATCCTCACGCACCGTGCAGGTGGTACTGGTATGGGGCAGCATCCCGAGGTACGCGGCGGGGAGCGCGAGGGGCGAAGCCCGCTCGCATCCTCACGCACCGTGCAGGTGGCGCTGCTTTGGGCAGCGCCCCGAAGGCGCTCAAAGCTCGAGGCGCGGGATAAAGCGCGGCGGGCGGCGCACCTGGGCGGCCTGCTCAAATGCGTAGGCCAGCCTGATCAGCGTTGGCTCGCTGTAGGCCGTGCCCATAAAGGTGAGCCCCACCGGCAGGCCGAAGGCGAACCCCGCCGGCACGCTGATCAGCGGGTAGCCCGCGCGAGCCGCCGGCGACGAGCTGCCGCCGCTGAAGCGGTCGCCGTTGAGCAGATCGGTCACCCAGGCCGGTTGCATCGAGGGCGCCACGAAGGCGTCGAGTCGCTGCTCGGCGAGCAGTTGGTCGATCGCGGCCCTCGTGCCGTCGTAGCTCCGCCCTAGCGCCTCCAGGTACTCCTGCTCGTCCAGCCCACCCTTGGCCTCGGCCATCAGGAACAGCTCCTGTCCGAAGTAGGGCAGTTCAGCCTCGCGGTGCGCCTCATTAAAGGCGATCAGGTCGGCGAGTGTACGCGGGATCTCAGCTCCGGGATGGTCGGGGTGCGGGCTACGGGTGCCCAGATAGGCCGCGATCGCGTGCTTGAACTCGTAGAGCAGCACCGTGAACTCGTCGCCCTCCAGATAGTTGTCGCTCCTGGCCAGGTAGACGGGGTCCACCAGCGTGGCGCCGCGCTCCGCCAGGATCTCGAGCGCCTGGGCGAAGATGGCGTCGGTGTGCTGGTTATAGCCCACGAGACCTTCGTCCCGCAGCACGCCGATGCGCGCCCCTCGCAGCCCGTCCGCGTCAAGGAACTGCGTGTAATCTCTGTGGAACCGGCCGTTCGACGCTGAGGTGGCGGGATCTCGCAGGTCGGGCCCGGCGATCGCGCCAAGCAGCGTGGCAGCGTCGGCCACGGAGCGGGCATGAGGGCCGACGGTGTCCTGGGTGGGTGAGATGGGAATGACGCCGGCGCGGCTGGTGAGGCCCACGGTGGGCTTGATGCCGACCACGCCGCAGAGCGAGGATGGGCAGACGATCGAGCCGTCGGTCTCGGTGCCGAGGGCGCCGGCGCAGAGGCTGGCGGCCACCGCTGCCGCCGAGCCGGAACTGGAGCCGCAGGGGTTGCGGTCGAGCACGTAGGGGTTCTTCGTCTGGCCGCCGCGGGCGCTCCAGCCGCTCGACGAGTGGGTGGAGCGGAAGTTGGCCCACTCGCTGAGGTTCGTCTTGCCGAGTATCAGGGCGCCGGCCTCCCGCAGCCGGCGGGCCACGGTGGCCTCGGCTGCCGGGCGGGAGCTCATCAGGGCGAGCGAGCCGGCAGTAGTGTGCTGCCTGTCGTCAGTGTCGATATTGTCTTTCAGCAGGATAGGCACGCCGTGGAGCGGCCCGCGTACTGCGCCGGCGGCCCGCTCCGCGTCG
>DAOUGF010000097.1:0-10145 GCA_034429295.1 Chloroflexaceae bacterium | reverse complement strand
GCAGTGGCCACAGCTGCCACCCTTGCTCGAGGCCGAGTGAGCCCGCACTGAAAAACCTACCCCTCAAAGGGCAGCCGCCCCCTTGGCGGGGAGCGCGAGGGGCACAGCCCGCTCGCACATCCGCCCACCGCGTAGGTGGTACTACTTCGGGGCAGCGCCCCGGCGCCGGAGGAGCCGGGCGACGGACGCAGTGGCGCGAAGCGCTTGCACCCCGCAGGCAGCATGGGGACGCAGCGAGCGGCGCGAAGTGCGAAGGCAAGGCGAGCGTGCGAGCAACGGGCAGCCATCAGGGAGCCCTCAGCCGCCGCTAAGGCGCGCGCCATGGCCAGCGAGGGGCGCTGTGCTATAATCGCCCCCCGATGACGACGAGCGCCATTCTGCTGGCCGCCCTGGCCCTCCCTCTGCTGCTCTACCTGCCCGGCTGGGCGATGCAGCGACGCTTCGGCGCGCCCACCGACGCCCTCGAGCGCCACTATGAGCGCGTTGCCGCCTCCGCCCTCTGGAGCGGCTGGCTCGCCCTGCTCCTCGCCGAGATCGGGCGCTTCTCGCTCTGGCTGCATCTCGCCGTTACGCTCGCGGGCTGCGCCGCGCTCGCCTATTTCCGACGACCGACGACCGACGACCGACGACCGACGACTGACGACCGACCGGCACCCGATAACGCTTCGGGGCGGTGGTCCGCCGTTCGTCGTCCGTTGTCACCACGCTGGGAGTTGGCCGCCCACGCCATTATCCTCGCGGTGGCCCTGCTGCTGGTGGCCCGCCCCTTCGAGGTGGTGCTGGGCGTGCGGGACGCCGGGGTCTACGCGAACACCGGCTTCGCCATCGCCCGCACCGGCGGCCTCGTGCAGGAGGACCCGCTGCTCGCGGCGCTCGCCGCCGAGGCCGCCTCCGCCGACCCCGCGGTGGCCGAGCCTGCCAAGCAGGCGATCTCCAACTACACGATCGGCCAGCCGCGGGACCGCTACATCGCCACGCGCCTGCGAGCGGCCGGCTTCTTCGTCTACGAGGGCGAGCTCGACGAGGGGCGCATCATCCCTCAAGGCCTGCACCTGCTGCCGGCGTGGATTGCGCTGCTCGCCGCGACGGGCGGCCCGTATCTCGGCCTCTTCGCCCCCGGCCTGCTCGGGCTGCTCGGCGTCTGGAGCGCCGGCATGCTCGGGCGACGCCTCGCGGGGCCGTGGGTGGGCCTGCTCGGCATGGCCTTCCTCGCCCTGAACGGCGTGCAGGTCTGGTTCTCGCGCTACTCCACGGCCGAGACCGTGGCCCAATTCCTGATCTGGGCTGGCCTCTACTTCTTCGCGAAGATGCACAGCGAGGAGCGCGACCAGCAGGCGTCAGCAGCTTCGGTGGTTGGTCATCGCTCGCCGGTCGTGGCAGGGGCCCTCGCCGGCCTCGCCATCGGTCAGGTGGCCCTGGCTCGCCTCGACTTCTTCCTGCTCGGGCCGGTGCTGCTCTATCTGCTCTACTGCTGGCTCAGCCGCCGCTGGGCGCGCCCGCAGACGGCGTTGACGATCGGCCTGGGCCTGATGCTGGCCCACGCGGCCCTGCACATCATCTTCATCGCACGCGCCTACTTCTTCGACACGGGGCACGACCGGCTGCAGGACTACGCGCTGATCGCGCTCCTCAGCCTGCCCTTCCTCACAGAGCCTGTGCGAGCGGTGTTTTACAGCAGCTCCGTCGGGCGCCCATCGCGGCTCCTGCTCGAACTACTCCTGCTCGGGGCCGGGCTCGGGCTGATCTTCTGGCTGCGCAGTCGTAGCGATTGGCTACGCCGCGCCGAGGGCTGGGTGACGGCTCGCAGCACACCGCTGCTGAGGGCCGCGATGGTCGGCCTGCTGCTGCTCTCCGGCTACGCCTACTTCGTGCGCCCCGAGATCCTCGACGCCGACCTGCTCTTTAACACCCGCGGCGGTTGGGATGATCCGCTGAAGCGCGATCCGGCCCTCGTGACGCAGGATGTGCGCGAGGGCCGCATGAGCGTGGACGAGGCCCGCACCCTGGCGGGCGTGGCGCTCGACGCGGCCCCCTTCTGGGAGGCCACACCCGACCTGGCCGCCACCGCGGCCCTGCGGGAGCGCCTGTTGGCCGAGCGCGGGCCCTGGGCTGGGCCCTTCAGCAACCAGACGACGAATTGGCTGCGCCTGCAGGGCTACATCGGCGCGCCCATCCGCCTACCGGTGCGGCTCTGGTACAACGAGTACGCCGAGATGAGCTGGTGGGAGCGGCTCACGGTGGACCCGAGCAAGCTCACCTCGGAGCCGGCGCCAATCAACGATAAGTATCTCATCCCGCTCGCCAACCTCGTGCGCGTGGGGTGGTACCTCTCGCCCCTCGGCATCGTCCTTGGCTGCATCGGCTTCGCCCTCTGGGTGCGGCGCGGCCTCGGCCCCGCCTCCTGGCTCTTCCTCGCCGTCGCCTTCATCGGCACTCTCTTCTATGTGCGGCAGACCTACGGCACCTCCGACCAGCACTACATCTACATCCTGCGCCGCTTCGTGCCGATCGCCTACCCGGCGCTGAGCCTGAGTATGGCGTACGCCATCGTTGCGCTCGGGCTGTACGCCCAACACATCATGCAACACGCAAAAGCCCGCGCCTTGGGCGCAGCACTTTATGCGACGAGTGTTGCATGTTGTGTTTTGCTGTTTGCATTCTTCATCTATACCAATCGCCCGATCTACGCCCACACGGAATACGCCGGGGCGGTGAGCCAGCTGGAAACATTGGCGGCGCGCTTTGAGCCGGGGCGCGATGTGCTGTTGATGCGGGGCGGCGCGCCGATCTACGCCGAGGCGCGGGATGTGCCTGATATGGTGGCCACGCCGCTGCGCTTCGCCTATGGCATCGACGCCTTCGCGGTGAAGAGCACCCAACCCGGCGAGTACGCCGACGCGCTCGCCGCCGAGGCCCGCAGCTGGCACGCGGCGGGGCGGGAGGTCTATTTGCTGCTTAGCGCCTCGGGCGCGAGCTTCGCCCTGCCCGGTTTCGAGCTGGAGGCCGCTGGCGAGTTCGCCCTCGACCTGCCGGAGTTCGAGCAGCTCACCGACCAGAAGCCGCGCAACGTCTCCCAACTCACGCTGCCGTTCGCGATCTACCGGGCAGTGCCCGCGGCGACGGGGAGCGTGGCGGCGCCGAGCTCGCCGCTCACCCCGATGAGCTTCAGCGGCCAGGTGAGCGGCCTCTATCGCCCCGAGCTGCGTGCCGACGGCAGCGCCTACGCCTGGACGAACGGCGACGCCACGCTGCGCCTCCCCTGGCGGGCGGGCGCCACCCCGAGCGAGCTAACGATCGAGCTGGCGGCAGGGGCGCGCCCTAGCCATCTCGGCCCGGCCCGCGTGTGCGTGAGCGCCCTGCCGGAGACGAGCCTCTGGCCAACGCAGGAGGGCGCCCCGGTGAGCCTCGGCTGCCTCGATCTGGGCGAGACGCCGAGCCTTCACACGTTCCGCCTCGACCCGGCGGCGCTGCCGCCTGCGCCCACCGGCACCCTGCTGCTCAGGATCGATAGCGAACCGTGGGTGCCCGCCGCCGAAGACCCTCGCCAGAACGACCAGCGTTCTGTAGGAGTGCAGCTCGGCAATGTGACGCTGCGGTAGGGTTGGGCATTTGGGCGTTTGGATCGCGAATGACGCGAAAGCTGCGCCACGAAAGACACGAAACGAAGGCGCGAAGCAGCGAAAGGGAAGACGCGAAACGAAGTGGCGCGAAGCGCTTAAGGGAAAGGCGCGAAGGGGTGGCGCTGATCGCGTTACGGACTCCGGACCACGTAGTAGGTCGGGCCGCGGCCGTCGGGGAACGGCGGGCCGGCCGCCAGCGGCTCGGGCGTGCCGCCGAGGATAGGCGCCAGGGCGGCCAGCTCATCGTCGGCGAAGTAGCCTGAGAGCAGAAAGGTATCGCCGGAGGCAGGCGGGGCGCTTAGCTCTGCGGGGGCGCCCTCAGCTGTGATGCTGAACACCTCGACCGGCCGGCCGGCGGCCAGGAAGGCGAAGCTCGGGTGGTCGCGCACCTCCGCCGGCACATAGAGCCGGTCATCGGGCTCTGCATCGGCGACATACACGCCCATCCAGCTCTGCACGGGGTAGAACCCCGCGAAGACCCGCGGGTCGGCAGGCATGATCCCGAAGTAGAGCCAGGCGTTCAGCCCGATAAGGCCAGCCACGAAGATCGCGAGGGCGGCTTGGCCCTGCGCGCTCAGCCTCTGCGCCGCCCCTTTCGCGCCGTTCTCTTTCGCGTCTTCTCGTTCGCTGCTTCGCGCCTTCGTTTCGTGTTTTTCGCGGCGCAGCTTCCGCGCCTTTCGCGATCCAAACCACCCCCACACTTCCCCCCACCCGAGCGCGGCGATGAGACACGCCGGGGCCAGCGCCCCGAAGCCGCGCATGCCGTGGGGCGAATCCACAGCGAGCAGGCTGGGCAGCAGACCGATGGCGAGGGCGCCGAGCAGGAAGCGCGAGCGCCAGTCGCCGAGACGGCGCAGCAGGGCCGCGAGGCCGAGGAGCAAGCCGAGGCCGCTGAGGATGTCGAGCATCGGCCGTTGCGGGGCGTGGTGGCGGCCATTGGCATCACCCTCGACGGTGAACATCAGCAGGTGGCGGCCGACGCTGGCGTCGAGCGCGGCCAAGGGCGCCGCGCCCTTGCGCCCCTCCTCGCTCAGCAGGAACACCGCGCCGATCCGCTCGTTGAACTCGCCCGGTCGCGCGAGCGCGTAGCTCAACAGCGGCGCCAGGGTCAGCACCAGGCCAAGGACCGCGGCCCCCGCAACGACGAGCCAGCGCCGCCAGGCACGGGGCTCGGTGGCGAGCAACAGCAGCGCCAGCCACCCGGCGGCCAGCGGCGTCACCCGGCCGATATGGTACGTCTGCGCGGCCACGCCGAGGAGCGCCCCAGCCAGCAGGCCGCGCCCCGCCGCCCACAGCTCGCCTTGTCTCCCTGGCTCCTCATCCCCTTGTCTGGGGTCCAGCGCGACGAGCAGCAGCCACCAGGCGGAGAGACTCAGCAGCGGCTCGTAGATCGTAGGGAAGGCGAAGCGGCTGATGCTGATATGCCAGCTGGAGACGGCGAGCAGCAGGGCGGCGAGCAGGCCGATCGCGCGGCTGCCGGCGATGCGCGCCGCCACAGCGTAGAACGGCACAGCCGTGAGCGCGCCGGCAAGGGCCGTGACGAGGCGCATCGTCCAGAGGTGCGGCCCGAGCAGCTTCAGCGCCAGGGCGAAGGGGTAGAGGCCGAGCCCGGGCAGCTGCACGCGCTCGTCCAACACGTAGATCGGGCGGTATGAGGGATCTTCAGCGATGCGCAGCGCAACAAGGCCGTGGCGGGCCTCGTCGCGCCAGAGGCCGAACGGCAGCTCGTCGAGCCGGAAGAGCCGCAGCGCCAGGGCGAGGGCGACGATCGCGCCGAGGCCAAGGAGCGCCTCGCGACGCCCCAGATCTGGTGCCTCTCGCGGGGGCCAGATGCCAGCGCCGAGGCCGCCGGCGGGCGCGCCGAGAGCCAGGAGCGCCACCACGGCCAGGGCCACGCCCAAGCCAACCGCCGTCCGCCCGTGCATCAGGCCCATCGCGGCGGCGAGGGCCACGAGGCAGCCCAGGAGCAGCAACTCGCTCTGCTGACCGCGCTCACGCCGCCAGAGATAGCTGCCCGCGAGGAGAAGCGTGGGAACGCCCAAGATCCAGGGCGTGGCTGGCAAGGCCCACGCCAGGCCGTAGGGATCGCGCCAGGCCCACAGGAGCGCGGCGGCCGTCGCCAGCCCGCCGCCAGCGAGCGAGGCCAGGCTGCGCCGCCGCTCACCAGCTCGCCCGAAGGCCAGGCCCACGAGGGTGGCCACCAGGCCCACGGCCCACGTCAGCCAGAGGGCGCGGGCCAGCGCCCCGCCGGGCTCGCCGGGCAGGCGCGTGAGCTGTAGCCAGTCGAGGGGCACGCCGAGGGCCCGGTAGTCGCGGCTCTGCGCGCCGGCGCCGGGCGTGCTCAGCGCGCTGCGCAGCGCCAGCGGCGTCGCCCCGTCGCCGCCCGGCGGCAGCAGCAGGCGATAGACGCGCCAGCCGGGCGTCAGATCAAATGTCGCGACGGGCACGCCGTCTCTGTCAAGGCTGAGGGCGGGCGCGCCTTGGGCGACCAGGCGCTCGCCGCTCAAGCGCAACTCGAGCAGGGCCGCGCCGGGCGGCGCGCCGTGGAGCAGCAAGCGTGCCTCCGGGCCACTCCAGCGGAAGCTCGCGCCGTCGCCTTGCTCGGGCTCGTAGAAGCCCCAGAGGAAGCGTCCGTCACCGGGCGCGCCCACATCCACGCGCAGCGGCGGCGCAGGGCGCAGCGTCAGCCACAGCAGCAGGGCCACGAGGCCGAGGGCGAGGGGGGTGAGGCGCGTTGACACGGTGCGATTGTACCAGACGATGGCGCCCGCGGCGGGGCGCCATCGTCTTGGCGTCGTCGTGCCGACAGTGCTTGCGGGGCGATACCGCCCCCGTGCCAGTGATCGGGGCGCTGCCCCGTACCAGTACCACCTACGTGGTGCGAGGGGATGCGAGCGGGCTCCGCCCCTCGCGCTCCCCGCCAAGGGGGCGGCTGCCCCCTTGGAACCCCCGAAGCCGAAGCCCGCCAGCGTCGACGCGCCATTGCTGCATGCCCCTCGGCGCCGAGAGCGGGCGATGCGTTCCCCATTTCGCGCCTTCGCGCCTTCGTTTCGCGTCTTCAGTTAAGCGCTGCGCGCCACTTCGTAACGCGCCTTCGCGCCTTCGTTCCGCGTTTTAAGCGCTGCGCGCCACTTCGTAACGCCCCGTTAAGCGCTTCGCGCCACTTCGTAACGCGTCATTCGCGATCCAAACGTCCCCCCAGCCCTGTCAGCGATCGGCCAGCAGGCGCAGCCCGTTCAGCACCACGATGATCGTGCTGCCCTCGTGCCCAACCACCCCCAACGGTAGCGGCACCCCCACGGTGAGCGTCGCCAGGACCAGCACCACCACCACCGCCAGCGCGAAGACGATATTCTGCCAGACCACCCGCTGCGCGCGTCGCCCCAGCTTCACCGCATAGGCGAGGGCGCCGAGGTCATCGCCCATCAGCACGATATCGGCCGTCTCCATGGCGGCCTCGGTGCCAGCGGCGCCCATCGCGATCCCTGTGGACGCAGCCGCCAGCGCTGGCGCGTCGTTCACGCCGTCACCCACCATCACCACCGGGCCGTGGCGTCGGCCGAGCTCCTCCACCAGCCGCAGCTTGTCCTCCGGCAACAGCCCTGCGTGCACCTCATCGATGCCCAGACGGTCGGCGAGGGCCTCGGCCACGCGGGCGTTATCGCCGGTGAGCATCACGGTACGCTTGATGCCGGCAGCCTTGAGCGCGCGGATGTTCGCCGCCGCCGTGGCCCGCTCGCGGTCCATCACCGTTACCAGCCCGAGCCAGCGCTCGCCGCGCCGGGCTAGCAGCACAGTGCCGCGGCCCTGCTCGGTCAGCCGATCGGCCTCGGCGAGCAGCTCGGCGGGCGCAGGCCGGCCCAGGTGCTCCATCAGCCGGGCCGAGCCGACCACCGTCTCCACGCCGTCCCAGCTCGCCCGCACGCCCATACCCGTCACTGCCGCGAACTGCTCGGGCTCGTCCGGGCTGATGCCTTGGGCAGCTGCGTGAGCGAGGATCGCCCGCGCGATCGGGTGCTCGCTCATCCGCTCGGCGCGGGCCACTGCCGCGAGCAACTCCTCGGCCGTCACGCCGGGCGCCGGCGCCACGTCGGCCACCTCGGGCCGCCCGTAGGTGAGGGTGCCGGTCTTGTCGAAGGCCACCACCTTGGCTTGGCTCAGCGCCTCGAGGTGGGCGCCGCCCTTGAAGAGCACGCCGTGGCGGGCGCCATTGGCGATCGCGCTCAGCAGCGCCGCCGGCACGCTGATCACCAGAGCACACGGCGAGGCCACGGTGAGCAGCACCATGCCGGTGTAGAAGCTCTCGGCGAAGGGCCGGCCGGTCACGGCAGGCACCAGGGTGATGAACAGGGCCACCGCGCCGATCACGCCCAGGGCGTACCACTGCTCGAAGCGCTCCAGGAAGCTTTGCGTACGCGCCTTGCCTGCTTGGGCCGCGCTCACCAATGCGATGATCCGCGCCAGCGTGCTCTCATGGGCCGGCTTCGTCACCCGCAGATCGATCGCGCCGCTCTGGTTCAGCGTGCCGGCCAGCGCCATATCGCCCTCCTCCTTCAGCACCGGCATGCTCTCGCCCGTGAGCGCCGCCTCATCGAAGCTGCCGCTGCCGCGCACGATCACGCCATCCAGCGGCACCCGGTCGCCCGGCCGCAGGACAACAACATCACCAACCCGCACATCTTCGACGTGCAGCTCCAGCAACTCATCGCCCCGGCGTATGGTCACCGTATCGGGGCGTAGTTCCAGAAGCGCGGAGATCGCCTGGCGCGTGCGACGCATCGCGTAGTTCTGGAGCAGGTTGCTCAGCGCAAAGAGGAAGAGCAGGATCGCGCCCTCGGTCCAGGCGTCGATATAGGCCGCCCCGAGGGCCGCCAGCACCATCAGCAGATCGACCTCGATTCGCTGCTCCCGCAGCGCCCCGATGATCGCCTTCACGGCGTAGAAGCCGCCGAAGAGGTAGGTGGCCAGATGGACCGCCAGGGTCAGCTCGGGGGCAACTGCCGCCCGCTCGAGGAGCAGCCCGACCACGATCCCAAGCAGGGCCAAAACGACAAACAGCGGC
The DNA here is from genome assembly GCA_034429295.1 of Chloroflexaceae bacterium. Taxonomy (GTDB): domain Bacteria; phylum Chloroflexota; class Chloroflexia; order Chloroflexales; family Chloroflexaceae; genus OHK40. The sequence goes on along the minus strand of DAOUGF010000097.1, from coordinate 1,463 downwards.
TCAAGAAACGCTCGGATCTCGTGCGCGTCCCAGCCCGACGGGGAAACTATCTGCGCACGCCGCAAGGTAGCCATAGCGTGCTCCTTTCAATTACAATCGCCCCTGGTCGAGCTTCAGCGCCTCGAAGAATGGGGCTATGTGGGTGGCCCCATCCGCTCAGCAGCCGTGGCAAACCGCGACAACAGGCTTTATGGGATGCCGCTAGTGCAGCACCTGCCGGTCCTCGGGGGTAAGCCGCTCGAGCAGGTCGGGCCCCAGCCGGGCGAAGATCCGTTGGGCGAACAGCTCCATCCAGATGAACTGGCGCGCGATCAGCACCATGTTTGGGTTCGTCGTCACCGTAGCCGATGTCACCAGGTGACCGCTCGCGATCAGGAACTCCCGCTCGTCCTGCACCACGATCAGCGTCTCGTCCATGCGGTGCAGCTCGGTCTCCCGCTTCGGGTGGCGCACCACCTGGCCGATCGAGAAGGGCGCGTTACCGGTGAGCATCGCCCCGATCGCCACCCCGCGGGCGTGGGCCGCCTCCAGACGGCCCCGCAGCGCCTCGACATCGGCGTCGGTCATCACCAGCATCAGCTCCCGCTGCGCCCCGTCGATCAGCTCGCCGGCGCTGGCCAAGGCCTCCCGCCGCCCGCTGAAGTTCCACAGCCGCCCTGACTCCTGCTGGTTGTAGAGCGGCAGCAGCTCCGCGCGCAGCGTTGCTGCCCGCTCCCGCGCCTCCCGCTCGTAGCGGTCGAGCAGCACCGCGGGCGAGACGGGCCGGTAGAGCGTGGCCTTCTCATCCTCCGATTTCAGCGCCGCGCCCCGCGCCTCCAGCCGCCCCAGGGCCTCGTAGACCATCGAGCGAGGCACCCCCGAGCTCTTGCTGATCTGGTAGCCCGTCGCCGGGTTTTCGCTCAGCAGCGCGAGATAGACCTTCGCCTCATACTCAGTGAGCCCCAGCGCCGCCAGCTGCTCAAGCAGGTTCATAGGTAGCCCTGTTCGTGATCGCTTTCACAATAGTAGTTCGTAGCAGAACTACTATTAACAGTATAGCACCATTATGCGAAAAGTCAATGCCTCCGGCGTAAGAGTAACGTCAGCGGGAGCTGGCGCCCCGCCGGGGAGGTGGGCAGGCTGCCCGCACCTGCTGCGGGCGCAAGCGCTTCGCGCCACTGCGTCCAGCGCCCCACACCCCGCTTGTTTTGTCAGGGGGCGCACGCGCGCCCCCCGACCCCCCCCGCGCCAGGGGCCTCGCCCCTGGACCCCAAGTCGGAGGCCAGTGCCGTGCCGCCACTGATCTGCTACCTCGTCTCATCGTCGGGCTTGTGCCGTAGCCCTGCCCAGGACACATGCACGGTGGTTGCGCCCTGTTAGTTCCGGCGTGCCGCCGCCAAACTTTCCTGAACCCGGTGTTGCGATGCCATCTCTTGCGGGCGCTGCGCCCCGCACCCCGCTTGTTTTGTCGGGGGGCGTACGCA
>DAOUGF010000096.1:0-10424 GCA_034429295.1 Chloroflexaceae bacterium | reverse complement strand
CACTGCGCCGCGCCCTGGCCTTCGATCCGCTCCAGGAGGATCTGCAGCGCGACGCGATCAGGCTCCACTACCTCGCCGGCGACCGGGTCGGCGCCATCAGGCGCTACGAGCAGCTGCGCGAGCTGCTCGACGCCGAGATGGGCGTGCCACCGATGAGGGAAACCCAGGCGCTCTACGACGCGATTGTGACGGATACCCTGGAGGACAAGAGGCCGGCGGGGCAGCGAGGCGGCCCGTTGGCGCCGTCAGGCTTCTCCCCCTCGCCCCGCCCCCTTGCCCCCTTGACGGAGACGCTCCCCTTCACCGGCCGCGACGAGGAGTTGGCGCGCCTGGAGGCGGCGGTGGCCGCGGGGCGCCTCGCGCTGATCGAGGGTGAGGCGGGGATCGGCAAGACGCGCCTGGCCGAGGAGTTCATCGCGCGGAGCGGGGACGGCGGGCTGGTGCTTGTCGGCGCGGCCCGCGAGCTGGAGCAGGGCCTGCCCTACCAGCCGGTGGTGGATGCGCTGCGCCAGCTGGCGGCGCGCCCCGACTGGCCTACCCTGCGAGCCCAACTTGCCCTGGAGCCGATCTGGCGGCGGGAGGTAGCCCGCCTACTGCCGGAGCTGGCCGGCGAAGGCGCGGCCGGGGAACCTCCGCCCGGCCGGGCCGAGGAGGCGCGGCTCTGGGAGGCTGTGGCCCGGCTGCTCCTCGCTCTCGCGGGTTTGGCGCCTGTCACCCTCTTCTTCGACGACATCCACTGGGCCGACGCGAGCACCCTGGGGCTAGTGGGCTATCTGCTGCGCCGCGCCGAGGGCGCGCCCCTGCGCCTGCTGGCCACGGCCCGCCCCGCCGCGCCCCGCAGCCCGCTCAGCGCCCTGATCACCGCGCTTACCCGCGAGGGCCGCCTGGAGCGGGTGACCCTGAAGCGCCTCAGCCCCGCCGAGACGGCCGCCCTCGCCCGCAGCCTCAGCCCGGCGGACGCGGAGCATCTGGCCAGCTGGTTGCAGCAGACCGCTGAGGGCAACCCCTACATCATGGCCGAGCTGGTACGCCTGGCCCGCGCCCGTGGCTTGCTCGACGCCGAAGGTCGCCTCGACCTGGAGGCTATTGCGAAGGCGCCCCTGCTGCCGCAGACGGTCTACAGCCTGATCGAGGCCCGCCTGGCCCGCCTCTCCGACGAGGCCCGCCGGGTGCTCGACGCAGCTGTGGCCGCCGGGCGCGAGTTCGAGTTCGAGGTGGTGGCCCGCGCCGCCGCCCTCTCGGAGGCCGCCGCCCTCGATGCGCTGGATGAGTTGCTGGCCGCCCGGCTGGTGGAGCCGCTGCCCAATGGCGCGTATCGCTTCGACCACAGCCTGACGATGGAAGTGGCCTATCGGGAGGTGGGCGAGCCCCGCCATCGCGCCATGCATCGCCGGGTGGCCGAGGCGATGGAGGCGCTCTACCGCGACCGGCTCGACGAGGTAGCCGGTCTGATCGCCTTTCACCTGGCGGAGGGCGGCGCGCCGGAGCGGGCCGCGGGATACGCGATGCGGGCCGGGCGCAAGGCGACGAGCGTGGCCGCCTGGGCCGAGGCGATCCGCTTCTACGAGCAGGCCCTGGCCGGAGCTACCGCCGCCGAGCGCCCGGCGGCGCTAATGGCGCTCAGCGAGGCGCTCGCCCTCGGCGGCGAGAGCGCCCGCGCCAGCGAGGGCTTCCGCGAGGCGCAGCGCCTGGCCCGCACCCCCGCCGAGGAGCGGCAGGCCCGCATCAACCTGGCCCGCGCGCTCATCCCTCAGGGCCGCTATGGCGAGGTGATCGAACTGGCGCGGGCCCTCGACTCCGGCCCGCCCGAGGAGCGCTGGCTGGCGCTCTTCCTCTGGGGCACGGCCCTCTCCCTGGAGGGCTCCGACCTCGCCGAGGCCGCCCTGCGCCTGCGGGAGGCCGAGCGCCTGGTGGCCGAGCAGCCGGAGCCCGATCCGGTCGCCCTCGCCCAGATACGCTTCGAGCTCGGCAGCGTCGCCGCCCAGCAGGGCGACCTCCCCCGCGCCATCGCCTACTACCACGAGGCCCTCACCGTGGCCGACTGCGCCGGTGAGGAGCAGGCGCTCGACGGCGCCCTCTCCTGGCGCATTCTGGCCCGCAACAACCTGGCCTACCACCTGCTGCTCCTGGGCGACCTGCCCTCGGCTGCCCGCTACGCCGCAGAGGCTATGGCCCTGGCTGAGGAGCGGGGCGCGATCGGCTTGCAGCCCTACCTCTACTCCACAAGCGGCGAGGTGGCCCTGGCCCTCGACGACCTCGACGGCGCTGAGGCCAACTTCCTCGCCGGCCTGCGTCTCGCCGAGCGCCTCACGATCCCTGAGCGGGTTGCCGGCCTCACGGCCAACCTCGGCCTGGTGGCCCTGCGCCGTGGGCAAACCGCCCTCGCCATCCACCGGCTCTCCGCAGCCCTCGCCCGCGCCGACGATCTCGGCACCCGCCATCTCGCCGCCCAAGTGCGGATCTGGCTCGCGCCGCTGCTGCCCCCCGACGAGGCTCGCGCCACTCTCGCAGAAGCCCGCGCTATCGCCGAGAGCGGCGGCCGCCGCCGCCTGCTGGCCGAGATCGCCCGGCTGGAGCAACAGCTCGAAAGTTAAAAATTTGTGTTCACGCTCCTGTTCACGCTCCTGTTCACAGGGGGCCAGTACACTCCTTGTGTAAGAGGTTCTTAGTGTTATGATCAAGGAGCGACCCAAATGACCACGACGACTTGGGCTATCGACAACTCACACTCCCACGTGGGGTTCACCGTCCGCCACATGATGATCTCGAAGGTGCGCGGCCAGTTCCACACCTTCAGCGGCACCGTCAACTTCGATGAGCAGAACCCCGCCAACTCCTCGGTGGATGTGGAGATCGATCTCTCCAGCATCGATACCCGTGACGAGAAGCGCGATGCCCACCTCAAGTCGCCCGACTTCTTCGATGTGGCGAACTATCCCACCGCGCGCTTCGTCAGCAAGCGGGTCGAGGTGCTGGATGAGAGCCACGGCCGGATCTACGGCGATCTGACGATCCGCGGCGTGACCCGCGAGGTCGTGCTCGAGGTCGAGTACAACGGCCAGGCCCAGTCGCCCTGGGGCAGCACCAGCGCCGGCTTCAACGCCAGCACCACGATCAACCGCAAGGATTTCGGCCTGAACTGGAACGTGGCCCTGGAGACCGGCGGCGTGCTCGTTGGCGAGGAGGTGACGATCGACATTGAGCTGGAGATCGTCAAGCAGGTGACGCAGGAGCAGCCCGAGGCGGTGTCGGCGTAAGGGAGTTTTGGATCGCGAAAGACGCGAACGTTTGGATCGCGAAAGACGCGAAAGCTAGCGAAAAACGCGAAACGAAGGTTCGAACCTTCGAAAAGGAAGACGCGAAAGGTAGGGCGGGCCAACATGCCCGCCCGATGTATATAGGGGCGGGCCATGTGCCCGCCCTATTTGCCCATTGTGTAGGGGCTGACCGAGGTGCCCGTCCCCCTTCGCGCATGCGGGAAAGGAGAGCAGAGATGACTATTCTTGGCCTGCATCATATTACCCTTGTTTCCGCCGACGCCCAGCGCACGCTAGACTTTTACACGCAGGTGCTCGGCCTGCGGCTGGTGAAGCAGACGGTGAACTTCGACGATCCGGGCAGCTACCATCTCTACTTCGGCGATGAGCGAGGCAGCCCCGGCTCGGCGATCACCTTCTTCGAGTGGCCCCGCGCCCCCAAGGGCCGCCCCGGCATCGGCGGCACCCATCACTTCGCCCTCTCCGTTGCCGACTACGACGGCCTCCTGAAGTGGAAGCGCCGCCTCAGCGACCTTGGGATCGCCGTGGATGGCCCCTTCGATCGCCACTATTTCACCTCGATCTACTTTCGCGACCCCGATGGGGCGATCGTCGAGATCGCCACCATCGGCCCCGGCTTCGCCGTGGACGAGGCGCCCGACGCGATCGGCACGGCCTTCCGTGCGCCGCCCGAGTCCCTGCTGGCTCGCAATCGCGACGCCGAGCGGATCAAGGCTATCACCTGGCCCGAGCCGGTGCCCGCGATCACGCCCGAGATGGCGCTCAGCCGCGGCATGCACCATATCTCGGCGATTGGCAGCGATATCGAGCGCACCGACGCTTTCTTCAGCGAGCTGCTCGGCATGCGCCGGGTGAAGATGACGAGCAACTTCGATAACCCGAGCTCGGCCCACTGGTATTGGGGTGCCGCCGACGGCTGCCCCGGCACGCTGATCACCTACTTCGAGCTCGATCCGCTGAAGGCCCACCGCGTGCGCATGGGCGCCGGCCAGACCCATCACTTCGCCCTCGCCGTGGCCGACGAGGAGAGCCAGCTGGCCTGGCGCGAGCGCCTGCTCGCCGCCGGGCTGCGGGTGAGCCCGGTGATGGACCGCATCTACTTCAAGAGCATCTACACGAACGACCCCGACGGCCACATCGTCGAGCTCGCCACCCTTGGCCCCGGCTTCGCGGTGGATGAGCCTCTGGAGCGCCTCGGCGGAAGCCTCAAGCTCCCGCCCTGGCTCGAGAAGAACCGCAGCGATATCCACCAGGTGCTCAAGCCGCTGCGGGTGTTCAGGGCGGCCGAGGAGCTGGCCACGAAGTAGGCCGCGACAATGGCGATATCCCTCCTGGATGGGCGTTGAGTGAGTAAATAGAAACACGCTCAGCGCCCATTCAAGGAGACAGCCAATGCGCCCGCCTTGCACGTCGCGCCCCACGGCACAGCCCCTCCGCCGTCTGGTTGCCGCCCTGCTCGCGCTTGCGCTCCTCCCCCTCGCCGCCACGCCCGCGCCCGCCCGCGCGGCCGGCGGCATTTTGGTGAACAGCCCCTCCGGGCTGGTGGCGGATGACGGCAACGCCAGCACCTGCACGCTCTTCGAGGCGGTGCAGGCGGCTAACACCAATCAGGCCTACGGCGGTTGCCCCGCCGGCACTCAGGCTGGCGACCTCATCCCCGACGGCATCATCTTCGCCTCGCCCTACACCATCAAGCTCGAGGGCCGGATCTTCATCAACACTCCTATCGCCATCACGGGGCCGGTGACGATCGGCATGAACCCCAATGCCGATACGGGCCAGTTCCAGGTGACTTCCAACGGCAAGCTGTTCCTGACGAACGTGACGCTGCGCGACGCCGAGGCCAGCGCGGTGCTGATCTTCGGCGGCGAGCTGAATGTGGCCGGCGCGCTCTTCACCGACAACACCGCCCCGAACGCGGGCGGCGCGATCAACAACGCCAACGGCACCGTGCGTGTGGCCGGCACGGCCTTTGTGGCCAACAAGGTGCCGCAGGACGGCGGCGCGATCTACTCCAGTGGCGCGGGCAACCTGCTGATCGGCGGGTCGCTCTTCACCGGCAACTCGGCCGGCTATAACGGCGGCGCGATCTACAACAACAACAGCCAGAGCAGTACCGAGATCGCCGACACGATCTTCGCCGGCAATCAGGTCGAGGGCGACTCCGAGCAGACGAACAACGTCGGCGGCGGCGGCGCTATCTACAACACCACCACCGACGACGACAAGCCCGAATGGGGCATGACGATCGTCCGCAGCACCTTCGACGGCAACCTGACGCCCAAGAGCGACGGCGGCGCGATCTTCAACCAGGGCGTGCTGCGCCTGCGCGACAGCTCGCTGAACGGCAACCTGGCCGGCACGCCGCCCAGCACGGCCCGCACCGGCGCCGCGATCTTCAACTCCGGCGCGCTCACCGTGCAGCGGGCAACCTTTCTGAACAACGCCGTGGTCGGCGACGGCGGCGCCATCAGCAACAACCGCGGTGGCACGGCCACCTTGGGCAACGTGCTGCTCTACGCCAACGCCGCCACCGGCTACGGCGCCGGCCTCGCCAACCTGAACACCCAGCAGGGCAGCAACGTGCGCCCCAACGCCACCCTGCGCAACGTGACGGTCGCCAACAACGCCTCGGGCCACCGACGGCGGGGGCGGCGGGCTCTACGGCCAGCCCGGCGGCGAGCTGCGCCTCGCCAACACGATCGTTGCCGGCAGCGACGGCGCCCTCCTCGGCGGCAACTGCGGCGGCGCGGTCATCTCAGACGGCCACAACCTCGATAGCGGCAACAGCTGCGCCCTGAACGGCAGCGGCGACCTGAGCCAGACGAACCCGAACCTCGATGCTCCGAAGTTCAACGGCGGCCCGCTCGCCTCGCTGCTCTCCGTGATGCTGCTCGACGGCAGCCCGGCCATCGACGCCGGCGACGACGCCATCTGCGAGGCCGAGCCGGTTGCGAACCTGCACCAGCGCAGCGAGCAGCGCGGGGTGGATGGCAACGAGGCCCCCGGCGCCGGCTGTGATATGGGCGCCGTCGAGAGCGCGGCCGCCGTGGCCGGCTTCGGCTCCGACCCGGTTGACCCCGGCCCGATCCTCGTCGGCAGCGCCGTGGCCGGCCAGGGCACCGCCAGCGCGACGTTCAGCGTCTTCGAGACCGGCAACCGCACCCTGAGCCTGGAGCAGCCCCAGCTCAGCGGCGCGCACGCGGCCGAGTTCAGCTTCTCCGGTCTGCCCACGACGATCGCCAACGGCGGCGCCGCGCAGACCGTTACCATAACGTGCGCGCCCGCGGCCGTCGGGGCGCGCACGGCCAGCCTCAGCTTCAGCACGAACGACCCCGACGCGCCCACTGTGAGCTTCGATCTACTCTGTACGGGCACGGCCCAGCCCACGCCGGGCTTCAGCAGCAACCCGCAGCCGCCCGGCCCAGTGACGGTGGGCGAGACGGTGATTGGCCTCAACCGCACGGCCCGGATCGAGCTGATCGAGAGCGGCACCGCAGCCCTGACCGTGAGCAACCCCCAGATCACTGGCGATAACGCGTCCGACTTCAGCGTGACCGGGCTCCCGGCGACGATCGCCGACGGCGGGCAGAGCCAAGAGATCGTCGTCACCTGCCCCCCATCGGGCGGCGGCGCCCGCAGCGCCACACTCCAGCTCACCACGAACGATCCGAGCCGGCCCACAGTGAGTTTCGCGCTAACCTGAGAGGGCGTGCAGCCGCCCACCCCGCCCCTGGCCAAGCCCGGCGTCACCGTCGCGCCGGGGGTCACCGGGCCTACCGGGATGGCCCTCAGCCCCGATGGCGCCCAACTCTATGTGGCGAGCTCGCCGAGCGTCCGCACATACACCCGCAACCCCACCACCGGAGCGCTCACCGCGGCTGGCACGCTCACGAACGGCCAGAGCAGCGGAGGCGGCATCGTGGAGGGCCTGCTGCTGGCCCAGGGCCTGGCGCTGAGCCCCGACGGCAAGAATCTCTACGTGGCCGGCGCCGGTGAGAACGCCGTCGTGGCCCTGGCCCGCGACCCTGACACGGGCGGGCTCACTTTCCTCCATGCGGTCCAGGAGGGCGACTGCACCGGGCTGCCGCTGCTCCCCAACCCCTGCCCTTCCGTGAGCGGGCTGGAAGGCGCGTACGATCTGGCGGTGAGCCCAGACGGCCGCTTCGTCTACGTGAGCGGCGAGGACGATAACGCGCTCACGGTCTTTGCGCGGTGGGCGAGTGACGGCTCACTGCGGCGGACGATCACGATCAGCCCGACCGTGCTCACCTACGCCTCGCTAGTGCAGAGCGTGCAGCCCGTGGGCCTCGTCGTCCCCCGCGGGATCGCCCTCAGCCCTGACGGCGCCCACCTCTACGCGGCGAGCAGCGGGACCGGCGCCGTGGCCGTCTTCAAGCGCAACGGCGCGGACGGCCGGCTGACCGCCTCGCCCTTTGTGAGCGACAGCAGCCTCGCAGGGGTGAGCGACCTGGCGGTGAGCGCCGACGGGAAGTTCGTCTACGCCGCGGCCTCCACCGCCGACAGCGTAGTGGTGCTGCGCCGCGACGCCGCCAGCGGCGCCCTCACCGTCGAGGCGAGCTACACCGACGGCTTCCGCGTTGATGGGTTGAACGGCGTGAGCGACCTGGCTCTCAGCCCAGACGGCCGTTTCCTCTACGCCAGCGGCTTCGCCGAGGACAAGCTGGCGATCTTCGGCCGCGACGCGCTCACTGGGCGCCTGAGCCTGCTCCAGGTCGTCACGAGCCCCACAGATGTGACACTGGACGGGCCGCGGAATCTGGTGCCGAGCGGCGACGGTCGCCACCTCTACGCGGGGGGCTTCTTCAGCGGCAACATCGCGCGGCTCGACGCGGCGAACCCCACGCCGCTGGCCCTCGCCCTCGGCCCCGCGTCGGCCCAGGCGGGCGGGGGCGAGCTCACCCTTACCGTGGACGGCGCCGGCTTCATGCCTGGCTCGGAGGTGCGCTGGAACGGCGCGGCGCGCCCGACCAGCTTTGTGAGCAGCGCCCGCCTGACCGCGCAGATCCCTGCGAGCGATCTGGCGACCGCTGGCCAAGCCACGGTGACGGTCTTCAACCCGGCGCCGGGCGGCGGCGCATCGAACGGCCTGAGCTTCATGATCACCGCGCCGAACGAGAACCCTGTGCCCGCGCTGAGCGAGCTGCAGCCGGCAGGGGCACAGGCCGGCTCCGGCGGGCTGACAGTCGTGGTGCGCGGGAGCGGCTTCCTCCCCGGCTCGAAGGCCCGCTGGAACGGCGTCGAGCGCCCGACGACCTACCAGAGCGCGACGTACCTGGAGATGCAGCTCACAGCCGCTGACCTCGCCGCGCCGGGCCAGGGCGTGGTGACAGTTCGCAACCCCGCGCCGGGGGGCGGCGTCTCGAATGGGCTGATCTTCAGTATGGCGGGGCCCGGCGAGAACGCCCCGCCGGCGATCAGCAGCCTCAGCCCGGCCTCGCTGGCGATGGGTGGCCTCGACGGCGCATCGTTGAACCTCAGCGTCTACGGCACAGGCTTCGTCCCCGGCGCCGTCGTCACCTGGAACGGCGCCGAGCGCCCAACCAGCTTCGTGAGCCCAAGCCAGCTGCGGGCGGCGATCAGCGCGGCGGATGTTGCCGAGGCGGGAGTTGCCGAGGTGCGCGCCGTGAACCCGGCGCCGGGCGGCGGTCCGTCGAACGCCCTCAGCTTCACCGTGGTGGGGCCGGGCGAGAATCCGCTGCCTAGCGCGGTGAGCTTCCGCATCAGCGGCGGCAGCCTGGAGCTGAGCGGAGCCGGCTTCGTGGCCGGCGCGGTGGTGCGCTGGAACGGGGCCAACGTGCCGACGACCGTGCTTAGCCCCACGGCGCTCCGCGCGACGCTGCCAGCGGGGGCCGTGGCGACACCCGCCAGTATCATCGCGGTGAACCCCGCGCCCGGCGGCGGCGCCTCCAACGAGCTGTTCTACGCGCCGCGGCGGCTGGCACTGCCGGTGCTGCGCCGCTGACTGGGCGCCTTTGCCTGGGGCTTTCCAAAGGGAGTTGTGGGGCGGGCCATTGCGCCCGCCCCGCAGGTTGACACTTGCCAGGGCTCGGGCTACGATGGGCCGCCTCGTACCCCTTGAGCAGGAAAGGGAAGGCCCATGGCAAAGATCACCTTTATCGGTGCGGGGAGCACCGTGTTCGCCAAGAATCTCCTCGGTGACATCCTCAGCTTCCCCGAGCTCGCCGACTCCACGATCAGCCTCTTCGACATCGACGCCGAGCGCCTGCGCACGTCCGAGATCGTTGCCCAACGCCTTGCCCGCGCCCTCGATGCGCACCCCACCATCGAGGCCACCACCGACAGGCGCCGCGCCCTCGACGGCGCCGACTACGCCATCTGCATGATCCAGGTGGGCGGCTACAAGCCCGCCACCGTGGTCGACTTCGAGGTCCCCAAGAAGTACGGCCTGCGCCAGACCATCGCCGATACCCTCGGCATCGGCGGGATCATGCGCGGGCTACGCACGGTGCCGGTGCTGCTCGAGATGGCCCGCGACATGGAGGAGCTCTGCCCCGACGTTACTTTCCTCCAGTACGTCAACCCGATGGCGATCAACTGCTGGGCCCTGAATCGCGCCACCAGCATCAAGACGGTGGGGCTCTGCCATAGCGTGCAGCACACCGCCGGCGAGTTGGCCCGCGACATCGGCGTGCCGCTTGAGGAGATCGACTACCTCTGCGCCGGCATCAATCACATGGCCTTCTACCTGCGTTTCGCGCGGGACGGCCAGGATCTCTACCCGCTGATCCGCCGGGTGCTCGAAGAAGGGCGCGTGCCCGAGCACAACCGGGTGCGCTACGAGCTGTTCCGCCGCGTGGGCTACTTCGTCACCGAGTCGAGCGAGCATTTCGCGGAGTATGTGCCCTGGTTCATCAAGCGGGATCGGCCCGACCTGATCGAGCGCTTCAACATCCCGCTCGACGAGTACATCACCCGCTGCGAGAACCAGATCGCCGGCTGGGAGAAGCTCCGCGCCCGGCTGGAGCAGAGCGATGAGCCGATCGAGGTGAAGCGCAGCGTCGAGTACGGCTCGCAGATCATCCACGCCATGGAGACGGGGCAGCCGCAGGTGATCTACGGCAACGTGGCGAACCACGGCCTGATCGATAACCTGCCGGATGG
>DAOUGF010000095.1:0-9675 GCA_034429295.1 Chloroflexaceae bacterium | reverse complement strand
CCCCCTGACAAAACAGGCGGGGAGCGGGGCGGCAGCGCCCACATAGTCCGTGCCGCAGGGCACAGCCTCCCTTGGGCCGGGGGCGGGGCGCCAGCGCCCGCGCCGGTTGACGTAGCGCGCCGCGTTAGGCTACAATGACGCGGCGTACTGTCATTTGACGTAAGATCTTTGCAGCCCGAGCTGCCCCCTATGAAAAAGCTTACAGCGGCCCAGATCCGCGAGACCTACCTCAAGTTCTTTGAGCGCCACGGCCATACGATCGTTCCGAGTACCTCGCTCATCGTCGCTGACGACCCGACCCTGCTCTTCGTCAACGCGGGCATGGTGCCGTTCAAAGATGTCTTCCTCGGTCTCGAGCAGCGCCCCTACACCCGCGCCGTCACGGCCCAGAAGTGCCTGCGGGTGAGCGGCAAGCACAACGACCTCGAGGAGGTCGGCCCATCGCCCCGCCACCAGACCTTCTTCGAGATGCTCGGCAACTTCTCCTTCGGCGATTACTTCAAGGCCGAGGCGATCAAGATGGCTTGGGAGCTGCTGACGAAGGAGTTCGAGTTGCCCGTCGAGCGGCTCTGGTTCACCGTCTTCGAGGGCGACGACGAGATCCCCGCCGACGACGAGGCCGCCCGCCTCTGGGTCGAGGCCGGCGCCGATCCGAGCCGTGTGCTGCGCTTCGGCCGCAAGGATAACTTCTGGGCGATGGGCGACACCGGTCCCTGCGGTCCCAACTCCGAGATCACGATGTATATCGGCGACGACCTGTCGAAGATGGGGCCCCACGGCGTCAACTCCGACGATCCCGACTACGTCGAGATCTGGAACAACGTCTTCATGCAGTACGACCGCACCACCATGCGCAAGCTCCCCGCCCAGTCGGTTGACACCGGCATGGGCCTCGAGCGCATGGCCATGGTGATGCAGGGCGTCCACTCGACCTACGATACCGACCTGTTTGTTCCGATCATCCAGAGTGTGATGGCGGCCCTCGGCAGCGACGAGGCCCACTATCGGGCCCACTTCGCCAACTACCGCGCCATCGCCGACCACGCCCGCGCCACCGCCTTCCTGATCGCCGACGGCGTGCTGCCCGGTAATGCCGGCCGCTCCTACGTGCTGCGCCGCATCCTGCGCCGCGCCATCTACCAGGGCCGTGCGATAGGCCTGGAGAAGCCGTTTATGGCCGGCGTGGTGGACACAGTGATCGGCCTCATGGGCGACGCCTATCCCGAGCTGCGGCAGCGCCGCCAGTTCATCCTCGACTCCACCGACGCCGAGGAGCGCCAATTCCTGCGCACTCTCGCCGGCGGCATCGCCCGCCTGAACAGCGTGATCGCCAACCTGCGGGCCAGCGGCGCTACCAGCATCCCCGGCGAGGATGCCTTCGTGCTCAAGGATACCTTCGGCTTCCCGCTCGATCTCACCCAGCGTATCGCCACCGAGCAGGGTCTCACGGTGGACGAGGCCGGGTACGAGGCGGCCATGGCCGGTCAGCGTGAGCGCTCGCGGGCCGCGGCCCAATTCAAGCGCGGTGCCGAGGCCGAGATCTGGGCCGAGAGCGGCCTGCCGACCACCGAGTTCCTCGGCTACAGCCAGCTCGTCGCCGATGGGACCATCCTCGCCCTCGTCGTCAACGGCGATAGCGTCTCTTCCGCCGGCCCCGGCGCCCGCGTGCAGCTGGTGCTCGACCGCACGCCCTTCTACGCCGACGGCGGCGGCCAAGTGGGCGATACCGGGACGATCAGCTGGCCGGGCGGCAGCATCACCGTGGAGGACACGCTGCGCCCCGTGCCCGGTCTCTTCGTGCACTATGGCGTGGTGAACGAGGGTACGGTCGAGGTTGGCCAGCAGGTGCGCGCCCAGGTGGACGCCGAGCGCCGCGCCGACATCCAGCGCAACCACACGGCCACCCACATGCTCCATCGCGCCCTGCGCGACGTGGTGGGTGAGCACGCGGCCCAGGCCGGCTCGCTGGTGGCGCCCGACCGCCTGCGCTTCGACTTTACCCATAACAAAGCGGTTGAGCCGGCGCAGCTGCGGGAGATCGAGCGTCGCCTCAACGCCTGGGTGCGCGCCGATGCGAAGGTGAGCTGGGAGATCACCGACTACCAGAGCGCGATCGACCGCGGCGCCATCGCCCTCTTCGGCGAGAAGTACGGCGACAAAGTGCGCATGGTGACGATCGAGCGGGGGCAGGAGGCGAGCGATGCGCCGCTCTCCGTGATCGACTTCGCCAGCCGCGACAGCCGCGAGCTCTGCGGTGGCACCCACGTGAGCCGCACGGGCGAGATCGGCTACATCCGGATCGTGGGCGAGAGCAGCGTGGGCAGCGGCCTGCGCCGCATCGAAGCCCTCACCGGGCGCGGCGCCGAGCAGTGGGTGGAGCAGCAGACTCAGACGCTGCGGGAACTGGCTGGGCGCCTCGGCACGCAGCCGGCCCAGCTTGCCGAGCGGCTCGATCAGCTGCTCGCCGAGAGCAAGCAGCGTCAGCAGGAGCTCGAGGCGCTACGGACCAAGCTCGCCCGCTCAACAGTGGAGCGTCTGCTGGATCAGGTGCGCCGCGACAACGGGGCTCCAGTGCTCGCTGCCCAGGTGGAGGTGAGCGATACCGCACGCCTGCGGGAGATGGGCGACTGGCTGCGGGATAAGCTCGGCAGCGCCGTGATCGTCCTTGGCGCCGTCGTGGGCGATAAGCCCCAGCTGCTCGCGATGGTCACCCCCGACTTGGTGAGCCAGGGCTATCACGCCGGCAACCTCGTCAAGGCGCTCGCCGCGGTGGTGGGCGGCGGCGGCGGCGGGCGGCCCGACATGGCCCAGGCCGGCGGCAAGGATGTGTCGAAGCTCGCCGAGGCGATCGCGAAGGCGCCGGAGCTGGTGGCGGCGCAAAAGAGGTGAGAGGTGTGAGGTAAGAAGTGAGAAGTGCGCGCATCGCTGCCGGACTTCTCACTGCTGACTTCTGCCTTCCGGGGAGGGGGCATGAGTAGCGACGAGACGGCCCTCGTGCTGGTGCTGCCGGAGGACGGCGCCGACGCGGTGGTGGCGAAGCTGCGGGACGCGGGCGCCCGCAGTGTCCAGCTTCTGGTGTCGGAGGGCGCGGTGGCGCTGCGCCGGCCAGAGGTGGCTGCTCGTCTGCACAATCTCGCCATCGCTGAAGGCATCGACCTAACGCTGATCAGCTCCGATCCGGCCACGGTGGAGAATGCCCGCAACAGCAATATCCAGACGCTGCTGGTGCAGGATGCCAGGGTGATCGCCCCTGGCCGCTCCAACCGCAGCGACCGGCCCGCCAGCCCCTACAGCACCCGCGTGCTCGAGCGGCAGCCGCCGCCTCCTCCTCGGCCGCGCCGGCCCGCCCCGGTTGACCCCGACGCTGCAGCCCTGCGGGCGATCGATGAGCTCGATGTGGCGCCGCAGCCCACCACCGACGATGATGTGGACGCGGCCCTCGCTGCCGCGCTGCGCGAGCGGGCCACCGACGAGGATTTTCTGGCCGCCAGCCTGCGCGACGCGCCTGCCGAGGCGCCGTACCAGCCACCGCCGTCCGCGCCCCCGCGGGCCGAGAGGGCCGAGCGGGCCGCCACCCTGCCGGTGCCCGTGCGCCGCATCCCCGCCGCGCCGCCGGCCCGCCGCCGGAGTCCCTGGCCCCTGCTGCTGCTCCTGGTCCTGCTCCTCGCCGTCGTCGCGATCGGCGCGTTGCTCTTCCTCACCAGCAGAGTCACCGTCACCGTGGCGGCACCAGTGCGCCCCGATACGGTCGAGACGATCACGGCGCTGCCGGTGCCGATCGGCGAGCCGGGCACGGTGTCGGACGGCACAGCCGTTGAGGCCGTGGAGATCTCCAGCGATGTGACGGCGAGCGAGGAGGGCGAGGTGACCGAGGGCACGATGACGCCCTCAGGCACCGCCAGCGGCGTAGTGAACATCCTCAACTCCAGCCCTCAGTCGATCCTGCTTCCAGCCGGGACCGAGTTTATCGCCGTGAGGGCCGACGGCCAGGAGGTGCCCTTCGTGAGCACCGAGGAGGTGCTGGTGCCCGGCGCCACCACCGCCGACCAGGGCGCCCAGATCATCACCACGCGAGGCCAGGCTCAGGTGCCGGTGATCGCCCGCTCGCCAGGCAGCGGCTCGAATGTTGAGGCCAACACCATCCGCCGCATGACGCCCCCTGGCGGGCCGACTTTCAACACCGACGGCGGCAACCTGATCGTCACCAACGAGCCGATCGGCGGCGGCAGCGAGCAGGAGGTGCGGATCGTCAAGGATAGTAATGTGCAGGCGCTCCTCGCGTCGGCCCTCGAGCGCCTCGATAGCGAGGCGCGGCGCCAGCTCGAAGGCCTCGCCCAAGCTAGGGGCCTCGCCATTGACGCCACCACGATCACGCCCCGCCGCGCCGATCTCGAGCAGCTCCAGGGCTTCGAGCTCAATGTCAGCCCGCCCGTGGGCTCTCCCCTTGACAGCGCCAACCCGCGCTTCACCGTGACTGTGCAGGCCCGCTACAGCGCCCTCGCCACCCCGCCCAACGCCCCTATCCAGCAGCAGCTCGGCGGCGCCTTCACCGAGCAGCTACGCAGGGCGGGCAGGCTCCAGCCCGGCGACTGCCGCGCCCCCGCCGTCACCGGCTGGCGTTGGGACGGCGAACGCCTGCTGGTGGATGGGCAGGTGGCCCCCGATACCAGGAGCCCAGGCTGCGAGGGCGGGCTCGACGCCGATGCGATCGAACGGGTGCGCGAGGCGGTGCGGGGCAAGAGCCGCGCCGAGGCCGAGGCCGCCCTCCAGGCGCTCGTGGCCGAGGGCGTCATCGGCAGCTACGAGCTCCCCGCGACGGAGCGGTTGCCGGGCTACGATTGGCAGATCAATATCGCGACGGAGTGACAAGGAGACAAGGGGACAGGGGGACGAGGTGACAAGGGGACAGGGAGACATCCTGACGGCACCGATAGGCGTCACCTTGTCACCTTGTCACCTAGCCCGAGCGAAGCGAGGGCGGTCACCTTTCCACCCGGCGAGCGGAGCGAGCCATGCATGAGCGACGGATCCTCGGCCTTGATGTGGGCGAGCGGCGGATCGGAATAGCCCTCAGCGACGCCTCGGCCCGCCTGGCCACGCCGCTCACCACGATCGGTGCGGTGCCCCAAGCCCTGGCCGTCGAGCGGATCGCCCGCCTCTGCCGCGAGCACGGCGTGGCCGAGCTGGTGATCGGCCTGCCGCTCACCCTGCGCGGCGAGGTGGGGCCCCAAGCCACGGCCGTGCAGCGCTTCGCCGAGGCCCTCGGCAAGGCTGTTGAGCTGCCGATCCATTTCTTCGACGAGCGGCTCACCACGGCCGCCGCCGACCAGATGCTGCGGGAGATGGGCGTGAAGCCCGAGAAGCGCAAGCTGCAGCTCGATCAGGTCGCCGCCTCGATCATCCTGCAGGACTACCTTGACCAGCAGCACAACCTGCTCAACGAGATGTAACGCCGGCGTGTACTGCTTCGCCGGTGGGCAGTCCAACTACGCGTAGCGCCGTTTGCGCTTGTAGTGGATGTCGTCGTCGTGATGGCTGTAGTCGCGCACCCGTAGGCCGAGCATGCGCAGGAAGCGCTTGCCGTTAGTGACGAGCCAATCGGCGATGGTGTGGGCGGCGCTGCCCGTGCAGAAGCCCACCAGCACCGTGGCGGTGATCTCGGGATTGGCGGCCAGCAGCGCCCGTAGGTACGCATAGAGCCGCAGATGGTAGTCGGGCACGACCACGCCCAACTGAGCCAGCAGGAAGACCCAGAGGAAGAGCAGCCCGCTGACCACAGCGTAGAAATAGGCCAGGCGCAGCAGCGGCGCAAAGATAAAGCTGTGGCTCCAGAAGTGGCGGTGGGGGATGGCCCACATGTACGGCCGCCAGATCCAGTAGAAGATGCCCCAGCGGTCGTCGATCGCCGAGTCCAGGTCGAGATCAGGGGAGAAGAGCACCCCTGAGACAAGATGGGCGCCGACCAGCCAGAGGGTGAGGGCCATGGCCTCAGAGTGGGGCTGCAGCAGCGAGCCTGTGAAGTAGTTGTAGGCCAGGGGCGCCAGGGCTGCGCCTGTCGCAACGGTGATCACGTCGTGGGTGCGGGCGTCGGGCATCCGGCTCAGCTCCATCTGTGCTACAATTCGCCCTAGCATAGCTCATCCGTGCGGAGATGGCAAGGTGCGCGGTGATTGATCCCCAGGAGCTCGAGACATTACTGGCGGCGGGCGAGGGCCCGCGGCTGGCCTTCGCGCGGGAGCGCGCCCGCCTCGACGAGCTGGCCGAGACGCTGGTTGCCTTCGCGAACGGCCCGGGCGGCACCCTGCTGATCGGCGTGAGCGGGCGCGCCCGCGCCAGGGTCGAGGGGGTGGCCGACCCGGCTGCGGCCCGCGAGCTGGTGCTGGAGGCGGCGCTCGCCTGCACGCCGCCCCTCGTGCTCCCGCTGCCCCAGGAGGCCCGCCTCGGCGAGGCGACGCTGCTTGTGGCCACTGTGCCCGCAGGCCTCTCCCAGGTCTACTCGCTCCACGGCAAGTACCTGCGCCGCGAGGGCGCCACCAACCAGCCCCTCGCCCCCGACGCCCTGCGCCGCCTGCTGCTCGAGCGGGGCGAGGTGAGCTGGGAGCGTTCCTCCCCCGCCGACGCCACTCTCGATGAGATCGACCCGGCGAAGGTGGCCGCCTACGCCCGCCGTATTGGCCCCGACGCCGAGGAGGATCCCTGGGGCCTGCTCTACCGGCGCGGCTGTGTACGGAGAGTTGAGAATCTAGAATTGAGCATGCAGAATGGCCCAACTGGCCAGCTGGCAGTGCACCCGCAAGCGCCTTTCCATCCTGCTTATTCTCAATTCGCGCCCACGAACGCCGGCATGCTGCTCTTCGCTCGCCGAGTGGAGGCCCGCTATCCCCAAGCCGAGATCACGCTGGTCCACTACCGTGGCCGCGACATGGCCGACGCCTTCGAGCGCGAGGATATCCGCGATACGCTGGTGGAGGCCGTACGTCGCGCCGAGCGCTGGCTGATGGAGCATATGCGCAAGGGCAGCCGCATGGTCGGCCTTGAGCGCGAGGACTGGACGCAGTTCCCGCCCGCTGCTGTGCGCGAGGCCCTTGTGAACGCCGTGGCCCACCGCGACTACAGCGTGCGCGGTGAGGGTATCCGCGTCTCACTGTTCAGCGACAGGCTTGAGGTTTACTCGCCGGGCCGCCTCCCCGGCCACGTCACGTTAGAGAACCTGGTGGAGGAGCGCTTCTCGCGCAACGAGAGCCTGGTGCAGGTGCTCGCCGACTTCGGCCTGATCGAGCGGCTCGGCTACGGCATCGACCGCATGCTCCGCCAGATGGAGGACGCTGGCCTGCCGCCGCCGGTCTTCCGCGAGACGGCCGCCGGCTTCCTCGTTACGCTCATCGGCCAGCAGAACGACGACCTCCCGCCCGATAGCCTCGACACCCGCGAGTGGGCCAGGCAGGGCCTCAACGAGCGCCAGATCGCCGCGATGCTCCACCTCGCCGAGCAGCGCCGCATCACCAACCGCGACCTGCAGGAACGCTACCCGGACGTGAGCCCCGAGACGATCCGGCGCGACCTGGCTGACCTCGTCGAGCGCGGCTTGCTGCTCAAGGTTGGCGATAAGCGGGCAACATACTACATCGTGAAGTAGATGCTCGCCAACTTCATCGTCATCCTCCACAGGCCACAAGATGTCCGCAACATCGGCGCGGTGGTGCGGGCGATGAAGAATATGGGATTCGGGCGGCTGCGCCTGGTGGCGCCCGTGCCCTTCGACCCGGCCGATCTCGGCGGGATCGCTCACCGCAGCGAGGATCTTGTCGCCGCGATCGAGACCTTCGCCACCCTCGATGAGGCCATCGCCGATGTGCGCTATGTGCTGGGCACCAGCGAGCGGGCTCACCCTGGCCGAGCCATGCGTAGCGACCTGCGCCCGCTCGCCGCGGAGCTCGTGGCCCGCGCGGCGGCCGGCCCGGTGGCGCTGCTCTTCGGCCCAGAGGACAACGGCCTCGACAACGCAGCTCTCGACCGCTGCCATGCCGTGCTCTCGCTCCCGGCCGACCCGGCCTACCCCTCGCTGAACCTCGCCCAAGCCGCCATGCTGCTCCTCTACGAGCTGCGGATGGCAGCCGCCGGCCCATCCCCAGCGCCACCACAGCGCGTCCCGGCCAGCGGCGCTGAGATCGCCAGCTTGGTCGCTGCCGCCGAGGCGGCCCTCGACGCGATCGGCTTCGTCAAGTCCGGCGACGGCACGGCGATCATGCGGCGCTTGCGGGCCTTGCTCGCTCGCGCCGAGCCCGACAGTGCCGAGGCGGCGCTGCTCACCGCCATAGCCCGCGAGGTTGTCTACGCGCTGCGGCGTGCCCGCGGGGGCTGAGCGAGGCGTTGCCGCGCCCTCTGCCGGGCAGCTTCGCCTCCTACCAACAATCCCTTGGGCAGCGAAGCTGCGGGGCAGCTGCCGTGGAGCGGGTAGTGCAGCTCCCGCTCTCGGCGCCGAGGGGCATGCAGCGATGGTATCCGGATTGAGACGGCCGTCGGCTTTGGGGGGTTCGGGGGGCAAGGCCACCCGAGCGGGGGGAGCGGGGGGCGGCAGCCCCGCCGCAAGCTCCACATACCGTGCAGGAGGCAGGGGCGCGGGGTATCGCCCCGAGCGGGAACGGGGGCGCGAAGCGGCCGCCCATCCGCCACCCCTTCGCGCTCCGTCAGCGATAATGCTGCCGCCCCTCCACCAGCAGCGCGGCCAGAAACGTTACCGCCGCGATCACCCCCAGCGACACCCACGTGCGCGGGTCTGGGTAGACGCCCCGCAGCATCAGGTCGAGCAGCCCGTCGATCCCGTGGGTGAGCGGCAGGGCCTGGGCCAGCGCCTGCACCGGGGCCAGGAAGTTCTGCAGCGGCAGAAAGAAGCCGCTGAAGAAGACCGAGAGCAACAGGATCAGCATGGAGAGCTGCACCGCCTGGCTCTCCGAGCGCGACAGCGCCGAGATCAGGAAGCCGATGCCGAGCGAGGCCAGCGTCAGCAGCACCGTCAGCCCCGCCATTGCCCACGGCGAGCCGAGGAAAGGCACGCCCAGCGGGATCATCAGCCCCGCGAGGCCGGCCGTGATCACCCCGATGAAGAGCGTGTAGCCCAGATATTTGCCCACCAGCACGTTGCGCAGGTTCACCGGCGCCACCAGGAACACCTCTGTGGCCCCCAGCAGCCGCTCCCGCACCAGCGAGAGCGAGCCCAGGGTCACGGCGATGTGCTGGATCAGCATGGCCAGCACGCTCGGCGCGTAGAAGATCGCCGGGTCATAGGCCGCCCCGTTCAGGTTCTGGTAGCTCTGCAGCAGCGGCGAGACGATCACGCTCGGCGGCAGCTCGCTCATCGTCGCTGTCAGCTCCTCCAGGCGCGCCACCCGCTCCCGCGTCTCCTGGATCTGCTCCCGCTGCTCCTCCAGTTCCCCGGCGCTGATCGCCTGGTCGAGGGTGTCGAGATCCTCCTGGAGCGTCAGCAGTTCCTCCCTCGTCTGTTCGGCGTCGGCGCTGCTTCCACGGGCGATCAGCGCGCTCACGGCCAGGGCTCCACTCGCCTCCTTCAGGTTTCGCAGCGTCGTTTGGAGCTCAGCCTCGTCGATCTCGCTGCTGCCGGCCTCAACTGCTTCGAGCCGCTCCCGCACATCGGCCAACTGCTCCGACATTGAGCGG
>DAOUGF010000094.1:0-7889 GCA_034429295.1 Chloroflexaceae bacterium | reverse complement strand
TGCTCCAGCACCCATTTCGAGAGCGAGTAGGGGTCCTCGGTGTAGCTGGGGTGGGCCTCATCGAGCGGGAAGTAGTCGTAGCGAGGCTTGCGGCTGAAGGCCCCGCCGATGGCGTTGATCGACGAGGCCAGGCAGACCCGCTCGATGCCGAGGGCCGAGGCCGCGCTGAGCACGTGGTAGCTCGCCGCGGTATTGTTCAGATACACCTCGGTGTCGGGGTGGTTGGCCGGCGAGCGATGAGCGGCCAGGTGGATCACCCCGTCGCACTCCCGCAGGCAGGCCACCACCGCCCCGAAGTCGCCCACATCAGCCGCCATGTAGTGGACGCCCCGCTGCATTGCCTCGAAGGGCGGCGTCGTCCGGTCGATGCTCACTGCCTCGTGCCCTTGGGCCACCAGATATGGGATCAGGGCGCGGCCCAGTTCGCCGCCCCCGCCCGTCACCGCGATGCGCATGCAATACTCCCTGTGATGGGTGGCCGGGGCATGTCTCTGGCGTTGCCCTGGCCGTCACTCCTTCCGATTCGAGTTCGAGCGATCCTCGATCGTGAGGACGCTCTCGACCATATCGTTCATGTGGGCCAGCATGATCAGCCGCGCCTGGGCCGCGTTGCGCTCGCAGATCGCCTCGGCGATCAGCAGGTGGTAGCGCACCGTACGGTTGGTGAGCGCAACCCCCATCGGCACCCGCCGCCGGCTCTGCAGCAGCAGATCGCCAACGCTCTCCATCATGCCCAGCAGGATCGGGTTGTGGGCCGCGCGGGCGATCTGGCGATGGAACTGGATGTCGGTTTCGACGAAATTCACCCCCAGCCGCGCCTCCTGCTCCGTCTGGAGGGCGAAGCGCTCGATCTCAGACAGCTCATCGGCGGTGCCCCGCTCGGCGGCCAGCGCTGCCAGCTCCGGCTCGAGCAGCCGGCGGGCCTCGGCCAGGGCCACAAAGCTGCCGCGGCCATCGTCCTGAAAATGCACCGCCAATTCCGGGCTCGCCCGGTCGCCGGAGACGAAGACGCCGCGGCCATGCTCGATCCGCACCAGCCCGCTCGACTGCAGCGAGCGCAGCGCCTCTCGTACTGATCCGGTGCTAGCGCCCAATTCGCGGGCCAGCTGCGCGATGCTCGGGAGCCGCTCGTTAGGCAGCCACTCGCCGGTGCGGATGCGTTGGACCAGATCCTCGGAGACGGTGCGGAAGACGCGCTGGCCCTGTCCTGGCTGCCGAGCGAGCGATTTCTCCTGAGCCATGACTGTCCTCTACGGCGGGAGATTAGGAGACAGGGAGCCCGCCCTCGCCTCACCTGGGCTGGGACAGAGAGACATCCCGACGATGCCGATCGCCCCTTGTCTCCCTGCCCCCTGTCTCAACCAGTCCTACTCAAAACTCAACTCCCAAACGATCGCCTGGCCATCGAACTCAAGCACATACAGTTTGTTCGCGATCAGCAGGGCGTCGATCGGGCGTTTGAAGTCGCGGGCCACCTGGGTGGTGACGGCGCTATAGCCCTCGTCGCCCTTGGTCAGCGTGAGGTGTAGCAGATCCTGGCCCTTGTCGCTCAGGTTGCCCCCGGCGGCGCCCCAACTCAGCACGAAGGCGCTCAGGCTGCGCTCATCGCTCCGCAGATCGGCGGGGAGCGCTTCGCCAGTCGCGAAGAGCAGCCCGAGGGGCGAGCGATGGGGCGTGAAGGTATAGAGCGACTCGCCATCAGCGGCGGCGTCCCGCTCCTGGCCGTCCTCGCTGCGGTAGACGGCGGCGGCAGGCCCGTTGTTGGCGACCGGGTCGGTGAACTCCTGGGGCGGCTCGGGGAAGTCAGGGTCGTCGCGATATGTGCCCGTCTGCACGGCCACGAAGTCACGGCTGAGCCGCCCGTCGGCGCTCGGGTCGTAGCCGGGGAACCGCTGCGGGTTATCGAAGTTGCCGAAGCGCCAGGGGAAGCCGTAGTGATGGCCCTCCCGCAGCCAGTTCAGCTCGTCGGGGAAATCGGCGTCGGGGCCGTTATCCACCGCGAAGAGATCGCCGTTCGGCGCGAAGGCGAGATCGTAGGCGTTGCGGGTCCCGCGGGCAAAGACATAGGGGGCGACCGCCTCCTCGTCGTTGGGGAGCGTGATCCCGCTGCCGTCGGTCGGGAGCCGGAAGATCCGCGAGGTGAGCGGGCTCTCCCGCTCCCCCGGGAAGGTGCCGTCGTTGTCCTGCACTTCGCCGTGATCCGTCCGGGAGCCGCTGTTCACATAGACCCAGGCGCCGTCGGGGCTGACCACCACGCCATTAAAGAGGTGGTCGAAGTTGGTGCCACTCAGGGGGTAGGGCTCCGTCTCGGCCAGGGTAACCCAACTCGAGGCATCGCCAGGTGAGCCACGGCGGATGATGCCAACATTGCGCTTGCCATCGCCCCGGTTCGCCACCACATAGAGCGTGCCGTCGGGACCGAAGGCCATGCCTGCCGGCGTGGCGTCGCCAACTAGAGTCGAAAGGCTAGTCGCCTGGCTCACTGCTCCTGTCTCGAGGTTGATCCGCTTGAGGCCGTTACCGCTGTGCAGGGCGTAGACGGCGCCGTCCTGGGGATTCTGGGCGAGGCGGATGCTGCCGGCACCCGCGGGGCCGACCCTGCGCAGGGTGATATCGTCGCGGAGCAGGGTGGGGCCGCCGCTGATCGGCTGGCGGGGCGCGGGAGCTGCATTTGCGGGCGGCGCGGCCTCGGTTGGCGCTGCGGGGGGCTGTGTTGCGCTAGTGCCGCCTGCGGGCGGTGAGGAGCATGCGACGAGCGCGAAGCAAAAGGCGAGGATGGCAAGATGGCGTCGGATAGACGAGCGCGACATTGCAGCTCCTGCTGGCTGGGCGACACCCAGGGCGACTTGGCCCGGCGGGGTGAGAGCGATGGAGCGAACGAGTGCGGCCATCAGCGGCGCGCAGGCGGGCGTTGGGCGACGAGGGCCGACGACATGGCGGCCCGGCGAAACGGCGAGAGATCGAATGACTTCGTCGTCAGAACATGGTTGACACAACGGTGAAGGTGCCATAGAATTGTAGCACCCAACCCGAGAAAAGGCAACAAACTACAAGTTGAGGGAGGTGCCACGCCAGGAGCACTCATCGGATCACTGTCCGCGCGCCGCTGCGCCGTCGGTCACTGTCTGGCCGTCCCGTAGGCTCCCCAAGCCTTGTACGCAGGGGGCCAATCTGTCGAAGGAGACATACGCTGTGACGAAGTTTAAGCTCGTATCGGCGTTCGTCGCTCTGCTCCTGCTGCTCGCAGCGTGTGGCGGCGGCGCCCCGGCTACACCCCCCACCACAGCCCCCGCCGCTGAACCCACACAGGCTTCCCAGGCCCCTGAGGCGACCAGTGCCCCCGCTGAGAGCGGTGGCGAGGCTACCGCAGCCCCGGCAGACCCGGCCGCCACGGCCACCCCGGCCCCGATCTCCACTGGCCCGCTCCGCGAGGTACCCCGCGAGCGCACCCTGATCCTCGGCTGGTCGATCACTTCCCCGATCGGCGTCACCAACCCTTGGGCCAGGCCCGGTTACACCCACCAGGAAGGCAACGCCTTCATGTGGGAGCCGCTGATGTACTACGGCATCTTCGCCGACAAGGAGATCCCCTGGCTCGCGGAGAGCATGGAGTACACCAACGACGACTTCACCCAGCTGGAGATCAAGCTCAATCCGGCTGCGAAGTGGAGCGACGGTGTGCCCGTCACCTCGGCCGACGTGCTCTTCACCTTTGAAGGGCAGATGAACAATAGCAGCCTGGCCTACAACGCCCAGTTCAACCAGTTCGTCGAGTCGTTCGAGGCTACCGACGACCACACGGTCATCGTCAACTTCAAGATCCCGGCGCCCCGCTTCAAGTTCGAGGTGCTGACGCAGAAGTTCGACACCGGCATCGAGATCGTGCCGAAGCACGGCCTCGAGGACCAGGAGGATGTCAACACCTACTTCGGCGGCACCGAGATCCCCCACTCCGGCCCCTACCGCCTGGTCGCCTGGGACGCCAACCAGAAGATCTACGACCTGCGGGAGGATTGGTGGGCGGTTGATGCCGGCATCAGCCCCAAGCCCCAGGTTGAGCGCATCATCGTCTTCAACATCGGCGGCCAGGTGGGCCAGAACATGGACACCGTGGTCCAGCGGCTCGTCAACAACGAGTTCGACGCCATCCTCGACGTGCGCTCCTCGGTGGCGGCCAACATCCTCGCCAATAACCCGAAGGTCACCACCCACTCCGGCAACAACCCGCCCTACGGCTACCTCGACTGGTGGCCCAACTCGCTCTGGGTGAACACCCAGCTCGAGCCCTACAGCGACCCGAACGTCCGCAAGGCGATCAGCCTGGTGATCGACCGCGACACGATCGACCAGATCGTCTACGAGGGCGCCCAGATCACCACGATCTTCCCCTTCCCGCTCTACCCCGGCCTGCAGAAGTTCGTGGATAGCCCCGAGGTCCAGGCCCTCATCGAGCAGTACAACCCCAGGGAGTACAACCCTGAGAAGAGCGCCGAGCTGATGCAGGCCGCCGGCTTCACCATGAACAGCGAGGGGCTCTGGGAGAAGGATGGCCAGACGATCAACATGACCATCCACGGCTTCGAGGGCATCCACAGCGACATCGTGCCGATCCTGGTCGAGATGCTGCGCAACGGCGGCTTCGACGCCAGCATCAACTTCGGCACCGACGCCTTCCAGCAGATGGCCGACGGCGCCCCCGGCGCCTACATGTTCGGCCACGGCGCCAGCCTGCTGGATCCCTACGCGGCCTTCGAGCTGTTCCACAGCCGCTACAGCGCCGCGGTGGGCACCTCGGCCGGTAACAACCGCTTCTCTCGCTACGCCAACCCCGAGTACGACGCCATCCTCGACGAGATGGCCCCGCTCGGCTCGGACGACCCGCGCTTCCATGAGCTGGCGGTCCAGGCGATGGAGATCTACTGGCGCGACACGATCGATATCCCGATCATCCAGTGGCTCCACCGCATCCCCTACAACCAGACCTACTGGACCAACTGGCCCACGGCCGATAATCTGGCTGGCGGCACCAACGGCGCCTTCTGGGCCTTCACCGGCCTGATCGTCGTCACCCAGCTGCAGGCGGCGCAATAAGGTAGGTGCGCTGCTTCGGGAGGTTGGCACGCTGGCACTGTTTGGCCGCGCCCCCAGGCTCACAGCTTGGGGGCGCGGGGGCGGGCAACAGGATCGCCAACCTCCCCAACCCCTCTCTTCCTGGCCCATAACGATTAAGACGCAAAGGTGCGCCAGTGAAACCAGCATTTCTCCTCAAGCGTTTCCTCTTTCTTATCCTCGTGATCTGGTCGGCCTCCACGATCACTTTCTTCATCCCTCGCCTTTCGCCCCGCAACCCTATCCGCGAGCGCTTCGCCGAGCTCGCTCGTATGGGCGGCTTCTCCCCGCAGGATCTGGAGGCGATCATCGCTTCCTACAACCAGCGCTTCGGGCTCGATAAGCCGCTCTACCAGCAGTACTTCGACTACATGAGCGCGGTCTTCCGCCTCGACTTCGGCGTCTCGCTGAATAGGTTCCCCAAGACCACCGTCGAGCTGATCATGGAGTCGCTGCCCTGGACGATCGGGCTGCTGCTCGCCACCACGATCATCGCCTTCGTGATCGGCAACCTGCTCGGCGCGGTGGCCGCCTGGCCGAAGGCGCCGGATTGGCTGCGGAGCACGGCCACGCCCTTCGTGCTGCTCATGGGCGTGCCGCCGGTGATCATGGGGGTGCTGCTCCTCTTCTTCATCGCCTTCCGCCTGAAGCTGCTACCCCTCGGCGGGGCCTACTCGATCGGCACGGTGCCAAACATGTCGCTCGAGTTCATCCTCGACGCTGCCCGCCACCAGATCCTGCCGGCCCTGGCGCTGGTGCTCGGCTCGGTGGGCGCGTGGGTGCTCTCCATGCGCGGCATGGGCGTGACGATCCAGGGCGAGGATTATGTGACCTTTGCAGAGCATAAGGGGCTCGGCCCCTTTACGATCTTCCGCGATTACTACCTGCGGAACGCGCTGCTGCCCCAGGTGACAGGCCTCGTGCTCGCCCTTGGCTCTGTGGTCACCAATGGCATCGTCGTCGAGTCGCTCTTCGGCCTCCCCGGGGTGGGAAGAGTGCTGGATCAGGCGATCCGCTCAAACGACTTTATCGTGATCTATGGCATCGTGCTCTTCATCACGATCGCGATCGCAACCATGATGGTGCTGGTGGAGCTGGCTTACCCGCTGCTCGACCCGCGCATCAAGCTGGATTAGCGAGGCACCATGGCAACTACTGCCCTTCCCCAGCAGACCATCGTCCTGCCTAGTCGCACCAGGCTCTTCTTCAACTACCTGCGACGCAATAAGAGCCTGACGATCGGCCTGCTCATGCTGACCGGCCTGGTCCTCTTCACGGTGATCGGGCTGTTCACCATCGACCCGAAGCACGCCTACCCGCTCTCGGTGCCCACGCGGCGCCCGCCCAGCCTGGAGTACCCCTTCGGCACCGACTTCTTCGGCCGCGATCTCTACGCGGCGATGGTGGTCGGTATGTGGCAGACGGCGCTGATCGGCTTTATGGCCGGCGCGATCGGCACCTTTATCGGCACGGTGCTCGGCTTCATCTCGGCCTACTTCGGCGGCTGGGTGGATACCACGATCAAGGGCATCTGCCAGATCCTCACCCCCATCCCCGTCTTCCTCATCCAGGTGATCATCGCCGGCTCGCTCGATAAGCGCTATGTGACGATCTTCACCATGGCGCTGATCGTGGTGCTGCTGGCCTGGATGGGCCCCACTCTGGTGATCCGCGCCCAGGTGCTCTCCATGAAGGAGCGGCAGTTCGTGGCGGTGGCCAAGCTCTCCGGCGTGAGCGAGTTGGGGATCATCTTCAAGGAGATCCTGCCCAACCTGCTGCCGTTCATCGCGGCCTCCTTCGTGGGTCAGGTCTTCACGGCGATGATCGCCTCGTTCTATCTCGCCGTGCTGGGCCTTGGGCCACTGCGGGAGCCCCTGCTCGGCAATATCATCTGGGCCGCCCAGTCGCAGAGCGCCTTCTTCAACGGCTGGTGGTGGTGGCCGCTCACCCCTTCGATCGCGATCGTGCTGATCCTCGGCTCGCTGGCCCTGATCAACATGGGCCTCGACGAGCTCGCCAACCCGCGCGTGCGGCGCACGGAGTAACGCCATGCCCCCTGTCCTTCAAGTGCGTAACCTTCAGGTGTCGTACTACACCGACGCCGGCCGCGCCCGCGCGCTCGATGGCGTGGACCTCGACCTGAACCCCGGCGAGAAGCTCGGCCTCGTGGGCGAGTCTGGCTCCGGCAAGAGCACCATGGCCTTGGCCATGATGCGTATGATCAAGCCGCCGGGGCGCATCGAGGGCGGCCAGGTGATCGTCGGCGACACCGATATCACCGCCCTGAGCGAGGAAGAGATGCGCAAGGCGCGCCTGAGCAAGATCGCCTACATCCCTCAGGGCGCCATGAACTCGCTCAACCCGGTGATCCGCATCGGCGCCCAGATGATGGACGCGATCCGCGCCCATAACGAGAAGGAGCCGAAGCACGAGGCCGAGGAACGCTGCATGCGCGCCCTCGAGTCGGTGGATCTGAAGCGTAGCGTCTTCAAGATGTACGCCCACGAGCTCTCCGGCGGCATGAAGCAGCGTGTCTGCATCGCCATCAGCATCCTGCTTCGCCCCCAGGTGCTGATCGCCGACGAGCCCACCAGCGCCCTCGACGTGGTGACTCAGCGCCAGGTGATGGAGACTCTGGACCATGTCCAGCAGCAGCTCGGCTGCGCGATCATCCTGATCGGCCACGACATGGGGCTCATGGCCCAGTTTGTGGACAAGGTGGCGGTGATGTATGCCGGTCGCCTCACCGAGCTGAGCAGCGTGCGGGAGATGTTCACCGA
>DAOUGF010000093.1:0-7798 GCA_034429295.1 Chloroflexaceae bacterium | reverse complement strand
CAGCGCTTCGGCGAGATGGAGGTTTGGGCGCTCGAGGCCTACGGCGCCGCCTACATCCTCCAGGAGATGCTCACGGTTAAGTCCGACGACGTGGTGGGCCGCGTGAAGACCTACGAGGCGATCGTCAAGGGCGAGCCGATCCAGGAGGCCGGCGTGCCTGAGAGCTTCAAGGTGCTGATCAAGGAGCTGCAGTCGCTCGGCCTCTCGGTCGAGGTGCTCAGCGAGGACGAGAAGCCCGTGGAGCTCACCGACGATGTGGACGGCGATATGGCCGCCCTCGACGGGATCAACCTCAGCGGCATGGAGCGGGGCGAGTTCTGATCACGAATCGGAGTACGGCCTATCCGGTAGCGGTTGACAACACTTCCGCTACCGGATACACTCCAGGGTAGAACCTTCGTTCTACCCTGGAGGCCGTATGGGTCGCCCGCCCCGCGTCGCCGGCTTCTTTCGCGCTTGGTCGCCCGCAATGGCTTATGTGCTGGGGTACTGGTGGGCCGATGGGTATATGCGCGTGAAGCGCAGCACAACGGCGCACATTATCGAGTTCTCCAGCATCGACCAGGGGCATTTACGAGTAATCGCGCAGGCTATAGGGGGCAAGTACGACTACCGCAAGATCAAGACGCAAGGGCAGTGCTACGGGATCGAGTTCTGCAGTAAGGAGATGTACAACGACCTGCTGGCCCTCGGCGGGATGCCGAACAAGTCGAACGTGATCGGCTTCCCCGCCATACCGGCAGAGTACGTCGTCCACTTCGTGCGCGGCTTCGTCGATGGAGATGGGACTCTGTCCTGGAACGGCGACAGGCCCGTTCTCCAGATCTACTCCGGCTCGAGGCATCTGCTGGAGGACCTGGCGGTTGCCGTGGCAGAGCAGACGGGCATCCCGGCGCCGAATGTCGCCTCGAACCGGAAGCTCTGGTACCTGAAGTGGAGCACCATCAGGGCGAAATGCCTGGCCGCATGGCTCTACATCGAGAATCCTGGACTAGCCCTTGACCGCAAGGCCGCCATCGCCGCTCAGTTCATCGCTTGGCAGCCGAGGAAACGGCCCCAAACTGGCACAATCACAGAGGCAATGAAACTGCGTTTCGCAGCCTATTTGCCGCCAGAGGAGTGAGCCACAATGCTCGAGATCAACGATTTCAACGCAATTCGCATTAGCCTCGCGTCCCCAGAGGATATTCGGAGTTGGTCTCACGGCGAGGTAACGAAGCCTGAGACCATTAACTATCGAACATTGAAGCCTGAGCGCGATGGCCTCTTCTGCGAACGCATATTTGGACCCACAAAGGATTGGGAGTGCTATTGCGGCAAGTACAAAAGAGTACGTTATAAGGGCGTCGTATGCGATAAGTGCGGTGTAGAAGTAACGCGAGCGAAGGTGCGCCGCGATCGGATGGGGCATATTAATCTGGCGTCGCCGGTAAGCCACATCTGGTTCGTGAAGGGCACGCCGAGCCGGCTGGGCTTGCTGCTCGACATCTCGCCGCGCAACCTGGAGCGGGTGCTCTACTTCGCCTCGTACGTGATCGTCGAGGTGAAGGAGGAGATGCGGCAGTTCACCCGCGAGCAGATCCAGGCCGAGTACGCCGAGAAGCGCGAGAAGGTGCAGCGGCAGGCCGAGGAGAAGCGCATCGAGCTCTCGACGCTGCTGACGCAGGACCTGGGCGGCATGGAGTCGGCGCAGGTCTCGACGCAGCGGCGCATCGAGGAGGACTACAAGCGCCTGCGGGAGGAGATCGCGAGCGAGGCTGAGCGGCTACGGGAGCGGCTGGAGGAGCTCGCCGGCGAGACGGCCGAGGAGGATATCAGCTTCCACGGCACGGTGATCGTCGAGGAGGGCGAGGTCATCAGCGAGCGCGTGCTCGACCAGCTTGACGAGCTGGTGGACCAGGAGCTCGACGCGATGGAGGCCCGCCGCGCCCGCGACATGGCCGACGCCGAGCTGCTCACCGACGCGGAGCGGGAGCGCAAGGAGTACGAGGCGACCCAGGAGCAGGAGAAGCTCCAGGAGCGGCTGCAGCGCGAGCTGGACAGCTTGGTGCGCGAGGAGAAGGAGAAGCTCGACCAGCTGGACGGGCTGAAGGTAACGCGCATCCTCTCGGAGATGGAGTACCGGCAGCTGCGCGACATCGCCCCTGGCGTGTTCCGGGCTGACATGGGCGCGGGCGCGATTCGGGAGCTGATCGAGCGCACTGTGGACCTCGACAAGCTGGCCGAGGAGTTGCAGCTTGAGGTGCAGACGACCCAGGGCCAGCGGCGCAAGAAGGCGACCAAGCGGCTGCGGGTGGTGGAGGCCTTCCGCAAGAGCGGCAACCGCCCCGAGTGGATGATCCTGACGGTGCTGCCGGTGATCCCGCCGGACCTGCGGCCGATGGTGCAGCTGGATGGCGGCCGCTTCGCCACCAGCGACCTGAACGACCTCTACCGCCGCGTGATCAACCGCAACAACCGCCTGAAGCGGCTGATGGAGCTGAACGCGCCCGAGATTATCGTGCGCAACGAGAAGCGTATGCTCCAGGAGGCCGTGGACGCCCTGATCGACAACGGCCGGCGCGGCCGGGCGGTGAGCGGCAAGGGCAAGCACCGGCTGAAGAGCCTGAGCGACATGCTGAAAGGCAAGCAGGGGCGCTTCCGCCAGAACCTGCTCGGCAAGCGCGTGGACTACTCGGGCCGCTCGGTGATCGTGGTGGGCCCGAACCTGCAGTTGCACCAGTGCGGCCTCCCGAAGAAGATGGCGCTCGAGCTGTTCAAGCCCTTCGTGATGCGGCGCCTGGTGGAGAAGGGCTTCGCCCATAACATCAAGAGCGCCAAGCGGATCGTGGAGCGCGTGCGGCCCGAGGTGTGGGACGTGCTGGAGGAGGTGATCAAGGACTACCTGGTGCTGCTGAACCGCGCACCGTCGCTGCACCGGCTCTCGATCCAGGCCTTCGAGGCCAAGCTGATCGAGGGCTCAGCCATCCAGCTGCACCCGCTGGTCTGTGCTGCCTTCAACGCTGACTTCGACGGCGACCAGATGGCCGTGCACGTGCCGCTGTCGCGCAAGGCCCAGGAGGAAGCCCGCTCGCGCATGCTGAGCAAGTACAACCTGCTCAGCCCGGCCCACGGCGACCCGATCATCACGCCATCGCAGGATATCGTGCTCGGCTGCTACTACCTCACGATGGTGCGGGAGGGGGCGAAGGGCGCCGGCAAGAAGTTCGCCTCGGTGGACGAGGCCATGCTGGCCTATGATAGAGGCCTGGTGGACATCCAGGCGCCGATCTGGATCCGCATGGAGGGGGTGCCGGTCGAGAAGAACGACCGGGCCGACCGCACGCGCATCCTACAGCCGGCCGAGGACGGCACGCCGCGCATGCTGATCGAGACCACGATCGGGCGTGTGCTGCTGAACAACCAGCTGCTGCCGCCGCTGCGCTTCCGCAACCGGGTGATCGACAAGAAGGGCCTCAAGGAGATCATCGCCGACTGCTACAAGTACTACACCAGCCTGAAGAACCTCAGTGAGGATGATCTGAACGAGGTGCGGGCGGTGCACGGCAACAAGGGCCTGCAGGAGCTGGCGCGTATCTTCGGCTCGGAGAAGACGGCCCAGCAGGCGGATATGATCAAGGCTCTGGGCTTCAAGTACGCCACCCTGGGTGGCATGACGATCGGCATCAACGACATCGAGGTGCCGGAGCGGAAGTACCAGATCGTCAGCGAGGCCGAGGCTGCGGTGAGCGAGGTCGAGAAGCAGTTCCGGCGCGGCCTGATCACTGAGGAGGAGCGCTACCAGGAGGTCGTCCGCATCTGGCAGGAGGCCACCAAGCAGACGATCAGCGCCGTGAAGGAGAACCTCGATCCCCACGGCCCTGTGGCGATGATGTCCACCTCGGGCGCCCGCGGTAACATCAACCAGATCTCGCAGATGGCCGGCATGCGCGGCCTGATGTCCGACCCGACGGGCCGGATCATCGAGCTGCCGATCAAGGCCAACTTCCGCGAGGGCCTCTCGGTGCTTGACTACTTCGTCTCCACCCACGGCGGGCGCAAGGGTCTGGCCGACACCGCGCTGCGCACGGCGGACGCCGGCTACCTGACGCGGCGCCTGGTGGACGTGGCGCAGGACGTGATCGTAACGATCGAGGACTGCGGCACCGAGGACGGCAACTGGCTCCACGCAGCCGACGACGACGAGCTGATGGAGAGCCTGCAGGTGCGCATGGTCGGCCGTGTGCTGGCCGCTGCAGTGTACGACAAGGAGACGGGCGAGCTACTGGCCGACCGCAACACCGAGATCGACGAGGAGCTGGCGGCCCTGCTAGTGAGCAAGGGCGTGACCTCGGTCTACGTCCGCTCGACGCTGAACTGCCAGGCGGAGCACGGCATCTGCCGACTCTGCTATGGGCGCAACCTGGCCACCGGCAAGCTGGTGGACATCGGTGAGGCCTGCGGAATCATCGCAGCCCAGTCGATCGGCGAGCCGGGCACCCAGCTGACGCTGCGGACGTTCCACACCGGTGGCGTGGCCTCGGCGGACGATATCACCCAGGGTCTGCCCCGCGTGCAGGAGATCTTCGAGGCGCGGGTGCCGAAGGGCAAGGCGCTGCTGGCTGAGATCGACGGCGTGGTGCAGATCCACAAGGACGACAACGGCGTGCGCACCGTGAAGGTGATCGCCTCGGAGATCTACACCGACGAGTACAACCTGCCTCAGGGCTATGTCGCCGTGATCGAGAACGAGAGCGACGTGGTCGAGGGCCAGGTGATCGCCGAGAGCCAGCGGACGGATGGCGCGGGCGACGCGCCGATCGTGGCGCGGCTGTCGGGGCGGGCCTACGTCTCCGGTGACAAGATCACCATCAGCCAGGAGGACCGCGAGGAGCGGGAGCTGGTGGTGCCCCACACGGCGCGCCTGCGGGTGGAGAACGGCGAGCGGGTGGTGGCCGGCCAGCAGCTGACGGACGGCAGCGCCAACCCGCAGGAGCTGCTGGATCTGCAGGGCAAGGAGGCGGTGCAGCGCTACCTGGTGAACGAGGCCCAGAAGGTCTACCGCAGCCAGGGCGTGAACATCAACGACAAGCACATCGAGGTGATCGTGCGGCAGATGCTGCGCCGCGTGCGCATCGAGGAGCCCGGCGACACCGGGCTGCTCCCCGGCGAGCTGGTGGAGGCCGCCGAGTTCCGCCGCATGAACAACGATGTGGTGAGCCAGGGCGGCGAGCCGGCCACGGCCGCCACGGTGCTGCTCGGCATCACCAAGGCCTCGCTGAACACCGACAGCTTCCTCTCGGCGGCCTCCTTCCAGGAGACGACCAGGGTGCTCACCGACGCCGCGATCAACGGCAAGGTGGACTACCTGCGTGGCCTGAAGGAGAACGTGGTCATCGGCAAGCTCATCCCGGCCGGCTCCGGCATCGAGAAGCGGCTGCTGGGCACCCGCGACGATCTGGTCGGCGAGATGGCGCGCATGATGGAGGAGGGCGCCGCGGGCACCCAAACGGAGCGCTCGCCCGAGGAGGTGCAGCGCGCCGAGGGCCTGCTCGGCCTGAGCAACGGCAGCGACGGGGCGGAAAGCGACGCCGAGGAGCGGCTGCGAGCCCAGCTGTTGGAGCTGATCGGCGATGGCCAGAGTGGCGAGTCGCCAGGTGACGGCGATGAGCTCGACGGCAACGAGGAGCTCAGCGACGACGGCGAGCTGCCGGCGGACGACGAGAAGTAGGGCTTTGAATCGCGAAGCCTGACGCGTCGTGCGGCCCCCGATCCTTATCCAGGATCGGGGGCCGCGTCGCTTTGAGGACACGTCCTGAGGGATGCAACGTTGGGGTGCCCCATCGTGGCCACCCTTACATCTCAGGCGGGCGCCAGAAGGCCGGCGAGGGAGGTGCGCTATAATCTGGCCCATGCGTACGGAGAAGATAGCGGCGCCGCGGGCGCGGGGCGCTGTGGGGCGAGCCCCTGGCGCTCTGGCCGTATGGCTCCGCAGGGAGCTCGCCGGGCTGGCGACGCCGGCTCTCTGGGCGACCCTGGCGGCGCTGCTGCTGCTGTTCCTGCTCGTGCCGCAGCTGCCGCTGCGCTACACCTTCGACGTGGGGTACGAGGAGGGCGTGGGGAGCGACCTGCCCTACCTTGAGGGCTTCAACACGGCGGAGCAGGATGAGCTAGGCACCTACCGCTGGACCGATGACGGCGCGCGGATCGTGCTCCCCGGCGTGGGCGCCCGTGAGCTGCTGGTGCGGCTCGACTGGCTGCCGATGCCGGCGGCCGCCCTGGAGGTCGGGCCGAAGAGCTACGAGTTGCTGGCCGGCGGCGTGGCGCTCGGGGAGCTGCCGCTGCGCAGCGAGGGCGGCGCGCAGCTGGTGAGCATACCTGCGGCGGCGGCGGCCGACGGCTCGCTGGAGCTGGCGATCCGCACCGCGACCTTCATCCTGCCGGGCGACGGGCGGAGCCTGGGCGCACGCCTGAGCGGCGTAACAGTCGTGGGCCTGACGTCGCAAGGGCTTGCCGCGCCGGATTGGCCGGCGGTACTCGCCTGGCTCGGCGCCGTAGCCCTGGGGTGGATGGCGATACGCCACGCGCTGGCGGGAGCCGGCGACCGACAATCGCTAGCGAACGGTGGGCGGTCATCGGTCGTTGTACTCGCCGTAGGCGCGCTGCTGGTGGCCTTAGCCGTGCTGCTCGACCCGCCGCGTTGGGCTTTCGGAGCAAGGGCGGCCCTGGTCGCGTGTGGGCTAGCGTACCCGCTGGCGATCGCGACACGGGCGGCGTTACCGGCGCTGGCCCGGCGGCTCGGGGTGCCGCTCGATCGGGCAATCCTCGGGTGGCTCAGCCTCTTTGTTGTGCTTAGCTTCGCGCTGCGCTTCGGAGGGCGGCTCTACCCGGCGAGCATGCACGGGGACATCGGCTTCCATCACAACCGCTTCAACGAGGCCGTTTGGGGGCTGATCTACATCGTCTCGGTGAATCGGGGAGTCGATTTCCCATATCCGCCGGGGCCCTACATGGTGGCGGCGCCGCTGGCGCTGCTGGGGCTCGGCCCGCGGATCTTGCTGCAGCTCTGCGCAGCTCTGGCCGACGCCGTGAGCGCGGCGGTGGTGTACGCGATCGCGACCCGGGTGGCCGCGCCGCGGACGGCGCTGCTGGCGGCTGGAATCTACGTCTTCACGGCTGCCACCTTCATGGCCTCCTGGTGGTCGTTCGACACCCACATCTACACCCAGTTTTTCCATCTGCTGCTGATCGCCGCGCTCTGCTGGGGGTTGCCGGCATGGTCGGGCGGGCAAGGGGACAAGGAGATAAGGGGACAGGGGGATGAGGGGAGCCTGTCGGTGTCAGACACCGCCTTGTCCTCTAGCCCGCGCGCAGCAAGGGCGAACCTTCCGTCCCCTGCGAGCGATGCGCAGCGAGCGAGCCTGTTGATAGGCGTGCTGCTCGGCATGGTCTTCCTCGGCCATTTCGGCTTTCTGATCAACACCGCGCTGATGGGGGGGCTGCTGGCAGCGGGCGTATGGGTGGCGAGCTGGCGAGGTGCAGCGTGGGCCCGGCGGGCGCGCTGGCCGCTGACGCTCGTGCTGATGGGCGCGGGGCTAGGGGCGGCGCTGTTCTTCTATAGCGCGTATCTGCCCATGTTCCTGGGGCAACTGGAGACGGCGCGGGAGGGCGGGCTGACGGCAGTGGCCGGGCGCGGGCCGGTGAGCCGGGCGGTGATGTGGGAGCGGCTCTGGCGCGACGGCCTGCTCGTACACTTCGGCCTCTTCCCGCTGCTGCTGCTGCCCTGGGGACTCTGGCTAATCTGGGTGGAAGGGCGCGG
>DAOUGF010000092.1:0-5383 GCA_034429295.1 Chloroflexaceae bacterium | reverse complement strand
CGTCGGATTTGGGGGTCCGGGGGCGAGGCCCCCGACACGGGGGGTGACGGGGGGCGCGCGCTCGCCCCCCGACAAACAGGCGCGCCAGCGCCCAGGAGGGGCGTGGGGAGGACCCTCACCATCGGAGAGCAGGGCGCCCCAGCGCCCGCTAGTACCGCTCCTTCACCCCGTTCGTCGGCTGCTTCCGGCGCCACACCCGCGTGGCTCCCGCAAAGAAGCGGAAGCCGATCACGGCGAGCACCACCACCAGGATGATCGCCAGCACCGGCACCAGGATGGCGAGCACGCTCAGCGCGAGCGCCGCCCCATCCTCCGCGGCGCTCACCACCGTATTGGCGGTGCCAGCTGTGGCCGTGGTGACGACGGGCCGCACCGAGGCGCGGGCCAGGTGGGTGCTGCCGGCCGCCACCAGCCCAGCCGCGGCCACCAGCACCGGGTTGATTGTGGCCACCTCGCTCTGGCTCGCCAGGGCCAGGATCGCGCCGGCGATCGGGGCGATCACCAGGCCGGCCGCGTGCAGCGCGCTATCCACCGCGGGCACCTTGTCGCCCACGAAATCCAGCGCGGCCAGGGCGGCGATGATCAGCAGCACGAAG
This sequence comes from Chloroflexaceae bacterium, assembly GCA_034429295.1. Taxonomy (GTDB): domain Bacteria; phylum Chloroflexota; class Chloroflexia; order Chloroflexales; family Chloroflexaceae; genus OHK40. The sequence continues at coordinate 4,787 of DAOUGF010000092.1, read as the reverse complement.
ACATTCGTTAGCAGGTCGAAGGGCGCGGCCAGCTCGATCCAGCCCAGGCGGGCAAAGATCCCGATCGTCAGAAGCGGCAGGTACGGGTTCAGCCCCGACGCTGTCGCTAGGCCTAGCCCTGTGGCTAGAGCGATGATGCCCTGCATCGTAACCCCTTTCGCCTGTGTGGCGCGGGCGGGCGACCCCCGGCAGCGCAGCCTGCCGTGAGTCGCCCGCTCAGTTGACGTCCCCGCACCATTCATGACGCTGAGCGGCCCTGAAAAGTTGCGCCCTGCCCATTCTTCCAGGGCCTGGCTGCGCCGTTGGCCAGGGGTGCGCGGTACCCAGCGGGGGTATGATGGTTCCGAAGAACGATCCGCCGGTGCGCCCGGCGGAGTATACTGAATCTTATGCAAACAAATGGTCGTCAAGGAGCTGCGAATCGAATGATCGAGCCGCGTCGAGGCGGAAGGAGAGGGCCGGGGCCGAGCGAAGAGGGCCCGAAGAGTTGGGCCGAGCGCTGGAACGACCTCCGCGCTGCCTTCGGCAATGTGCCCAGGGCCTTCGGGTTGGTGCTGCAAGCCCACCCCAGCGCCGCTGTGGTGATGGGGATCGTGGCGCTGATCAGCGGTCTGCTCCCGATCAGCCAGGCCTGGGTGGCCAAGCTGATCGTGGATCTGGTGGTGAACGCGGTGACGAACGCCACCGCCCCTATGCTCGCCCTCCAAGCGGCGCTGCCCTTCCTGCTGATCGAGTTCGGCCTGATCACCCTCGGCGCGATCATGAACCAAGTGCGCTCGCTGGCCGAGCATATGCTCAACGCCAGGCTCAGCAACAGCATCAACACCGCGATCATCCGCAAGTCGCTCTCCCTCGACCTGCACTACTTCGAGGACGCCCAGTTCTACGATAAGCTGCAGAACGCCCGCCGCGAGTCGAATTGGCGGGCAATGAGCATTATCAACACCAGCTTCAACCTGGTGACTAACATCATCACCCTGGGCTCCTTCGCCGTGAGCCTGATCGCCTTCAGCCCGCTGGTGGCCCTGGTGCTCTTCGGCGCCACTCTGCCCTCCTTCATCGTGCAGACGCGCTACAGCCGCCTGACCTTCCGCCTGCTCACCTGGCGTGCCCCTGAGTTCCGCCGCATGAACTACCTCGAGCATCTGCTCACGGTGGATCACAGCGCCAAGGAGATCAAGCTCTTCGGCCTTGGCGAGCCGCTGCTCCAGCGCTACCAGGAGTTCTTCTGGAAGTTCTACCGCGAGGACACCAACCTCGCCCGGCGCCGCTCGCTGATCAGCGTGCTCTGGGGTCTGCTCGCCTCGGCCAGCTACTACGGCGCTTACGCCTGGATCGTCTGGCGCACCGTGAGCGGCACGATCTCCATCGGCGACATGACCTTCTACCTGACGCTGTTCCGCCAGAGCCAGGGCACCTTCCAGGGCATCTTCTACAACACCGGCCAGCTCTACGAGAGCGGGCTCTTCCTGCAGAATCTCTTCGGCTTCCTGAGCCTCACTCCGCAGATGATCAGCGGCAAGGGCCGCAAGGTGCCGCGCCCGATCAGGCAGGGGATCGAGTTCCGCAACGTGAGCTTCCGCTACCCCGACCGCGAGGAGTGGGCGCTGCGGGATGTGAATCTGAAGGTGCTGCCCGGCGAGAAGATCGCCCTCGTTGGCGCGAACGGCGCCGGCAAGACCACGCTGATCAAGCTGCTCACCAGGCTCTATGACCCCACCGAGGGCCAGATCCTGCTCGACGGCGTCGATCTGCGGGAGTACGACCTCGACGACCTGCGGGAGTGCATCGGGGTGATCTTCCAGGACTTCGTGCGCTACCAGGTCTCGGCCCGCGAGAATATCGGCTTCGGCCAGATCGCCGAGCTTGAGAACGAGCCGCGCATCATCTCGGCCTCGGAGCGGGGCGGCGCCGACGAGGTGATCGAGCGGCTGCCCCAGGGCTACGACACTGTGCTGGGCCGCTGGTTCGAGAAGGGCGCCGAGCTCTCTGGCGGCCAGTGGCAGAAGATCGCCCTGGGCCGGGCCTTCATGCGCGACAGCGAGGTGCTGGTGCTCGATGAGCCTACCGCCGCACTGGATGCCGAGCGGGAGTACGAGATCTTCCAGCGCTTCCGCGAACTCACCGCCGGCCGGATCGCCTTCCTGATCAGCCACCGCTTCTCCACGGTGCGCATGGCCGACCGGATCGTGGTGATCGAGGGCGGGCGGATCACGGAGCTCGGCACCCATCACGAGCTGCTCGAGCTCGATGGCACCTACGCCCGGCTCTTCAACATGCAGGCGGAGGGGTATCGGTGATGGGGTGATCGCCTTCGCCTTGCTCGGGCTAGGTGACAAGGTGACAAGGTGACATCCTGACGGAGCCGATAGGTGTCACCCTGTCACCTTGTCACCCTGGGAGTGCGTTACAATACCCCTATCGCTTCCGCCGACAAGCCAAGAGGCAGACCAACGATGGCCCTTGATGAGACGACTGTCGCCGAGCTGGCGGCGATCTACCTGGCCGCCGAGCGCGACGTGAAGCCGGCAGCGCCCTGGCGCGAGCGCTTTCCTGAGGTGACGGAGGAGGACGCCTACGCGGTGCTGGCCGAGCTGCTGCGGCTGCGGCGGGAGGCCGGCGGCGAGCTCGCCGGTTGGAAGGCGGGCGCCACCAACCCTGGTGCCATGGCGAACTTCGGCCTGAGCCAGCCGGTATATGCTGCGCTCTTCACCGCCATGCGCCTCGCCGACGGCGACGCCGTGCCCACAGCTGCCCTCATCCACCCGCGGCTGGAGTGCGAGGTGGCCTTTGTGATGGCCCGCGACCTGATGGGCCCCGGCGTGACGCCCGAGGCCGCGCTTGAGGCGGTGGAGGGCGCCGCCGCCGCCTTCGAGATCGTGGATGCTCGCACCGCAGGCTGGGACGTCAAAATGCCCGAGATGATCGCCGATAACTGCTTCCAAGCCCGCTACCTGCTCAGCGATCGCCTCGTGCCCGTCGCGCGCCTCGACCTGGCCTCGATCGAGGTGGTGCTGCGCAAGAACGGCGCCGAGGTCGCCCGCGCTACCGGTGCCAATGTGCTCGGCAGCCCGGCCAACGCCCTCGCCTGGATGGCGAATCGCATGGCCGGCCACGGCCGGATGCTGCGGGCCGGCGATGTGGTGATGGCCGGCTCGCTCACGCCCCTCACGCCCTGCGCCGCCGGCGACAGCTTCGAGGCTGAGTTCACGCACTTGGGTACGGTGCGGGTGAGCTTCGTGTAGAGTGGCACGGAGCTGCCTTCCAAACTAGCCGCTACCCCAAGCTTCAAGGCCACCCACCGCTACCCCAAGCAAACAATGCCGCCCTCCAAGCTCGAAGCCTGGGGGGCGGCTAGGAGTATTAGCTCAGCTACTTCTTGCTGTTCGCCGTGCTGCTGGCGGCGGTGGTGGCCTGCATCACCAGCTTGCTGAACTCGTTCTGGGCGTCCACGGCCTTCTGGGCGGCCTCCTGCCAGGTGGCCATGATCTTCTGGGCCTGGCTAGCATCCCAGCCCTGAGCGAGGGTGCTGGGCTCGGCCTTCTTCAGCAGGTCGAACCAGTTCTCGGAGAAGCGCACCTGCGTCTCGGTCCAACTGCGCGTCAGCTCGAGCATCTGCCGCGTCCACTCCACCATCGTGGCCGAGGGCGAGGCCCCCGCAGGCAGGCCGGGCACGCTCGGCATATTCACGGCGGAAGCGGCCACCCCCTCGGCCCAGAGGCGGGTGAGCTCCACCTGCGACTCGAGGACCTGCTTCACCGTGCCGCGCCAGGTCTCCACCGTCTTCTGCCAAGTCTCAGGGCTCTGGGGCGCGGCGGCGAGCTGCTGCATCGAGCTCATCCAGGTCTCCCAGACCTTCTGCTGTGTGCCGGTCCAGGCCTTGATCATCTCGCCAGCCTGCTTCGACCAATCCATCGCTGCCTCCTTAAGTAATGAGCAGGTGTCGGGTACCTGCTGGTGGGGGCCAAGCGATTGGCGTATCCAATCGGTTGGCCTCGTTCGCCTTAGTTTTGATTCTCCTGTGGAGCGTAGCACAAAAGGTTACACCCGAGTTACGCCGGGGCCTCGCAGTTTGACATATGTTTATTGCCACCCTACCATGATCGGGCAAGATCCACGCCCAGGGCAGGAGGGAGGTCGATGATGACGATAAGCTCTGGCTGGCCCAGCCTGCCGGCGCGCGCCCACATCCGCGAGGTGGGCCCCCGCGACGGGCTGCAGAACGAGGATGTGATCCTCGCCACGGCCGACAAGCTGCGCCTGATCGACGCCCTCGGTGCCGCCGGCCTCGATGAGATCGAGGTGGGTTCCTTTGTGCGCCCCGACACGGTGCCGCAGATGGCCGACACCGCAGAACTGTTCGCCGCGCTCAAGCGCCGCCCCGGCGTAATTTACAGCGCGATCGCGCCCAACGTGGTGGGCGCCCGCCGCGCCGTCGCCGCCAACGTCGACGCGGTGCAGGTCTTCCTCAGCGCGACCGAGAGCCACAACCAGAGCAACGTGAACATGAGCATCGAGCAGTCGCTGGCCAACGTGGCCGCCATGGGCGAGATCGTCCGCTCGGCCGGCAAGCCGTTCGACGCGGTGCTCTCGGTGGCTTTCGGCTGTCCCTACGAGGGCCACGTGCCGATCGAGCGGGTGCTGGAGCTCTGTGGCCGCCTGCTCGACCTCGGCGCCCAACAGCTCACCCTCGGCGACACCACCGGCATGGCTCACCCGCTGCTGGTGCGACAAACGGTGCTGGCCTTCCGCGAGCGCTTCCCCCGCGAGTCGTTGCGCCTGCACCT
>DAOUGF010000091.1:0-4989 GCA_034429295.1 Chloroflexaceae bacterium | reverse complement strand
GGGCCTCTACGAGCGCCGCGAGCAGCGCCGCATCGTAGCCGGTGGCCAGCCGCGCCGGCTGGCCGTGGCGCCGCCCAAGAGCCAGGCAGACGCCGCAGATCTGCCCCATCCATTCGCGCCGCCCCTCGATGCCCAACCCGCAGCCCGCCCCCCGTAGCACTCCGAACATTGATAGCTCCTCTACAACGCGATATGGACGAGGCCGCGGCGGCCCTCTCAGGGCGAGGCGAGGCCGGGCCTATTCTAGCGTAAGACTGCGGCTTGACCTCGTGCCACGGCAGCGCCGATTCCTGTGCCCGTGGAGGCTCACGCCGAATCGTCGGGGTGCCCGTGCTAGAATAGTCGTATGGGGCCGTGGGCGACGGGCCTGGCGGCCCGCTCTCTCACGAGGTGCGCCATGTGGATCACACGCAGTCTCTGCCTGTTGGCGCTCCTGGCGGCCGCGCTGCTTCCCTCGGCTGTCAGAGCCGCAGGGCCGAGTCTCACCCCCACCACGCCGGGCGTAGCCGCCGGGGGAGTGATCACCCTCTCCGGCGTGGGGTTCAGCCCCAGAGAGCGCATCGCCGTCTGGGCCACGGCGCCGGATCAGGTGGTGCTCGAGGGCGATTACGTCTTTGCCGACAATCAGGGCGGCGCCCAGATCAGGTTCCGCGTTCCGGCAGGAGCTATTGGCGGCACCTGGGCGATCACGGCCTACGGCTTCACGAGCCGCTCGCCGGCGGGGGCGCAGTTCGAGGTAGCCGGTCGCCCCGCGGAGAGCGCCGAACTCCTGGCCGCCGTAGAGCCTGCGAGCGGCCCGCCGGGGAGCAACTTCCGCTTCGCCGCCACCGGCTTCGACCGCCGCGAGTGGGTTAGCTACTGGTTCACCGCGCCGGACGGCGCTGTCTTCGCCGCGTTCAGCCAGCAGATCAAGGCCAGCAACGAAGGGCGCGTCGATATCAGCTGGGAGGCGCCGGCCGACGCACCCCGCGGCCAGTGGGCGGTGACCATCCAAGGGGTCAAGAGCGGCGTCGCCCGCGGAGTTACCTTCCACATCCAGTAGCCGCCCGCGGGCTTCGGCGACGATAGGAGGGCTCGGCAGCGCTGCGCCGATCTCCTCGAGCAAGGTTCGGGAGCTATGACTGCTCTGTTCGATACGCTGCCGCGCACGCTGTTCAACCCCCTCGCCGCGCAGCACGCTCCCCTCTATGCCGAGGTGCTCCTGACGCTCTACGCCGAGACGCAGCGCCACAATCAGCCGCTCTCGCGAGATCTCGCCGCCGGCCTGGTGGCCGAGGTGCTAGATCGCTTCGCTGCCGAGGATCTTGTCGGACTCCCGGAGCTGGAGGAAGACGGCGGGCTCCGCATCCTCGCCCATCTGCGGGCGAAGCTGGGGGAGGTCGGCGCCCTCGGTATGGATGTGGCGACGTTCGAGTTGTACGACGCGGCGGCGCAGCCGCTTACCGCCGTCGACCGCGCGGCGCTCACGGAACTCCGGGCACACCCGGCGCTCGCCGATTGTGCGGCCCTTGTGGAGCGGCTGCTGGCGGCGGGGGCCAAGCTGGAGCAGGAGGCGGTGCCGGCCGCGACAGTCGTGCGGCGCCTTCGCTGAGGGCGCCTCGCCGCGTATCAATCGGCTAGGCCGCGGCGAAGGCGCGGATCAGGCGGCCCATCCAACGCTGGGCCAGCGTGTAGTCGGCGAGGCGGATGTTCTCGTTCGGCGCGTGGACGAAGGTCTCGTGGTAGCCGCAGCCGGCGCCGCTGGCGGAGGGCGTGCCGAGCGCCTGGCAGAGCGGGTAGATCGGCCCGGTGCCAGCCATCGTCGGGTAGACGATCGGCTCCAATTCGTAGGTCTCGCGGGCCGAACTCACCGCCGCCCGGACGATCGCCGCATCGAGATCGCTGCGGGCTGGGTGCTCGCCGCCGAGGTCGATCAGCTCGAAGTCGGCGCAGCCGATCGCGTCGAGGTGGGCCCGCAGCTTGCGCAACACGTCGGCCGGATCCTGATCCGGCACCAGCCGGAAGTCGAGCTTCACCCGCGCCTCATTGGGCAGCACGGTCTTCGAGCCGGCGCCCGTGTAGCCGCTCACAAGACCGCAGATCGTGCAGGTGGGCTCGAAGAGGTGGCGGCGCAGCGCCTCCACACCACGGGCCCCGCCCAGAAATTGCGGCAGCCCGTAGCTGGCGAGCAGCGCCTCATCGTTGTCGGGGATGCTCTCCAGGGCGGCGAGGTCGGCCTCGCTCGGCGGGCGCACATCGTCGTAGAAGCCGGGGATCAGCACGCGCTCGTCGGGCCCCTTCAGCGTGGAGAGGGCCCAGACCAGGCGCCAGGCGGGGTTCGGCACCAGCGGCGCCACCGATGAGTGCAGGTCGCGGCTGGCGCCGCGGGCCACGATCTCGACGTACTGGATGCCCTTGGCGCCGCAGGAAACCACGGGCCGCTCACTGATGTCGCGCCCGCCGGTCTCCCAAAGGCAGCCGTCGGCCCGCAGCAGTTCCGGGTGTTCGCGGCAGAAGACAGGCAGGGTGCGCGAGCCGATCTCCTCCTCGCCCTCGACCACGAAGGCGATGCTGAGCGGCAGCTCGCCATTGGTGGCAAGCCAGGCCTCGATCGCCTGGATACGAAGCATCAAGTTTCCCTTATTATCGGCAACACCGCGGGCGAAGAGCTTGCCATCGCGGCGGGTTGGCGTGAAGGCAGGGGAGTGCCAGAGCTCGAGCGGCTCGGCGGGCTGCACGTCGTAGTGGTCGTAGATCAGCAGGCGGCGCGGGCCGCTGCCGATGATGCCGTAGACCACCGGGTTGCCGCCGCCGGCCTCAATCAGGCGTGCCTCGGCGCCGAGTTGCTGGAGGCGGTCGCGGACCATGGCGGCGGCCTCGGCGATGCCTGTGCCTTGGGCGGCCACGGAGGGCACGCGCAGCAGGGTCTCGAGCTCGGCCAGGAAGCGCTCCCGGTGGGCCTCCAGATAGGCGTCGAACTGCTCCATAATGCGCTCCTTACGCTATATCGGCTGCCCCCAATCCTACCACGGCCTGCGCCGCTCTTGTGCTACACTGGCTCTTTAGCAGAGAGGATCAGCTGTGCGCGGCGGTCGCGCCAGGAAACTCTACAAGGAGTGATCAGCGTGACGGATAATAAAGTTATCTACTCGATGATCCGGGTGGGCAAGGTGATCCCGCCCAACCGCGAGGTGCTGAAGGATATCAGCCTCTCCTACTTCTACGGCGCCAAGATCGGCGTGATCGGCGCCAACGGCTCGGGCAAGAGCACACTGCTGCGGATCATGGCCGGCGTTGATACCGACTTCAACGGCCAGACGACGATGGCGCCCGGATACAGCATTGGCCTGCTGGAGCAGGAGCCGCAGCTCGACAACAGCAAGACGGTGCGCGAGATCGTCGAGGAGGGCATGGCCGAGGTTGTCGCCCTGCTGAAGCGCTACGACGAGATCTCCGAGCGCTTCTCCGACCCCGACGCCGACTATGACGCCCTGATCGCGGAGCAGGGCGAGTTGCAGGAGAAGATCGACCACGTCGACGGCTGGAACCTCGACAGCAAGCTCGACCTGGCGATGGACGCCCTGCGCTGCCCGCCCGGCGATACGCCGGTGAGCGTGCTCTCGGGCGGTGAGCGGCGCCGTGTGGCCCTCTGCCGCCTGCTGCTCCAGTCGCCCGACATCCTGCTGCTCGACGAGCCGACCAACCACCTCGACGCCGAGTCGGTCGCCTGGCTGGAGCGCCACCTGCAGGAGTACAAAGGCACGGTGATCGCCGTCACCCACGACCGCCACTTCCTCAACAATGTCGCCGGGTGGATCCTCGAGCTCGAGCGGGGCCACGGCATCCCCTGGCGCGGCAACTACGCCAGCTGGCTCGAGCAGAAGAAGCAGCGCCTGGCCAGCGAGGAGAAGGCCGAGAGTCAGCGCCAGAAGGCGCTGCAGCGCGAGCTCGACTGGGTGAACATGGCGCCGAAGGGCCGCCACGCCAAATCGAAGGCCCGGCTCAACGCCTACGAGAGGCTGCTCAGCGAGAGCCAGGAGCGGCAGGATCGCGAGCTGGAGATCTTCATTCCGCCGGGCCCGCGCCTCGGCGATGTGGTGATCAAGGCCGAGGGCGTGACGAAGGCCTACGGCGATAAGCTGCTCTACGAGAACCTGAGCTTCGACCTGCCGCCCGGCGGTATCGTGGGCGTGATCGGCCCGAACGGCGCAGGCAAGACCACGCTGTTCCGCATGATCGTCGGCCAGGAGCAGCCCGACGCCGGCACGCTGCGGGTGGGCGAGACGGTGAAGCTCGGCTATGTGGACCAGAGCCGCGAGACGCTCGACCCGAACAAGACGGTCTGGGAGGAGATCTCCGAGGGCAACGACATCATCGTGCTGGGCAGCCGGCAGATCAACTCGCGGGCCTACTGCGCGCGCTTCAACTTCAGCGGCGCCGACCAGCAGAAGCTCGTGGGGACGCTCTCGGGCGGCGAGCGCAACCGTGTGCACCTGGCGAAGGTGCTCAAGTCGGGCGCCAACGTGCTGCTGCTCGACGAGCCCACCAACGACCTCGATGTGCATACGTTGCGGGCGCTCGAGGAGGCGCTGGAGCACTTTGCGGGCTGCGCCGTGGTGATCTCCCACGACCGCTGGTTCCTCGACCGGGTGGCGACCCACATCCTGGCTTTCGAGAATGACAGCCAGGTGGTCTGGTTCCCCGGAACCTATTCGGAGTACGAGGCGGACTATCGCAGGCGGAAGGGTTCCGCCGCTGACCAGCCGCACCGGGTGGTGTATAAGCGGCTGGTGCGGTAGGTGCCTGTGCCGGCGGGCGGCTGTGCGGGGCGCTGCTGCCCCCGCACCTCCGGCTTCGGTGTCACCGATAGCCTCTTGCGGGGCGCTGCCGCCCCCGCTCCCCCGGCGGCAAGGGGGCGGACGCACTCTTCGAGGATGCCTTCGGCATTCGCCACCCCGACACCCCCCCGCGCCAGGGGCCTTGCCCCTGGACCCCAAACCCGACGGCTGC
>DAOUGF010000090.1:0-3680 GCA_034429295.1 Chloroflexaceae bacterium | reverse complement strand
CGAGGCGGATGGCTCTGCCCGTCGATGGGTCGGGTACGACACCAGACGACGGCACGGTACAGCCTTCCGGCTTGGGGGTGGTCCGGAGGGGGCAGCCGCCCCCTCCGGCGGGGAGCGCGAGGGGCGGAGCCCGCTCGCATCCCACCGACCGTGCAGGTGGTACCGGTTCGGGGCAGCGCCCCAGGGACTTTGCACATCCCTGTCGATCTGTCAAGCTAACTGGTTCGATCTGTCAAGCTATGGTATAATGCTGCGGATTATCAACAGAACGGCGGGCTGCGCCAGGCCCGCGCGCGATTACTCAGGAGGAGAGGATGGCGCTAGAGAAAGACGAGAAGAGTTCCATTATCGGCGACTACCAGGTCCACGGCAACGACACCGGCTCGCCGGAAGTGCAGGTGGCCCTGCTGACCGAGCGGATCAATCAGCTGATCGAGCATCTGCGCACGCACATCCACGACCATCACTCGCGGCGCGGCCTGCTGAAGCTTGTGGGGCGCCGGCGTCGTCTGCTGAACTACCTGCAGAGCCGCGACAAGGAGCGCTACCGCAACGTGATCGAGCGATTGGGCCTGCGCCGCTAGCCCGCGCCGATGACGAGCTGTTGTCCATGTGCCGGGAGCATCAGCGGTCGCTGACCGCAGGTGCTCCCGTGCTGTTGTTCCGGAGAGGTCGTTCGGGATTGGAGCACGCGAAGGGGTTTTGGATTTTTCGATTGTAGCTTGTGGGTGGCATGCGCCGATCCACGATCCACAATCCCAAAATCCAAGATCGGTTCTCGGGCTCCAGTGCCGAACCCATCCTCTCCGGCCGTAGATCATGTGACCGGATAGTATGGAGGAGCACAAGGTTTCCATGACAGAACGACAGATCCACACAGTAAGCACCGAGATCGCCGGCCGAACGCTCACGATCGAAGCTGGACGCTTCGCCGAGCAGGCCGACGGCGCCGTCACCGTGCGCTACGGCGACACGGTGCTGCTCGCCACCGCGGTGGGCGCCAAGGAGCCCCGCGAAGGCATCGACTTCTTCCCGCTCACGGTGGATTACGAGGAGCGGATGTACTCGGCCGGCAAGATCCCCGGCAACTTCTTTAAGCGGGAGGGCAGGCCGACGACCACCGCCATCCTGATCGCGCGGCTGACCGACCGTCCGCTGCGCCCGCTCTTCCCCAAGGGCTACTTCAACGAGGTCCAGGTCATCATCACCACCTTCTCGATCGATATGGTGAACGACCCGGGCCCGCTCGCGATCACCGGCGCCTCTGCGGCGCTCGCGATCAGCGACATCCCCTTCGCCGGGCCGGTGGGCGCCGTGCAGGTGGGCCACATCGACGGCAAGCTGGTGGTCAACCCGCCCATGAGCGACATGGAGCGGAGCCGGCTCGACTTGGTGGTGGCCGGCACCAAAGATGCCGTGCTGATGGTTGAGGCCGGCGCCTCGGAGCTGACCGAGGAGGAGATGCTGCAGGCTGTGATCGAGGGCCATAAGGCCTGCAAGCAGCTCTGCGAGCTGCAGGAGGAGCTGATGCGCCTCGCCGGCCGGCCCAAGCGCGAGTTTGTGCCCCCGGTCTCCGACGTCTCGCTCGAGGAGTCGGTGAGCGCCTGGATGGGCACGCGGCTCCGCGAGGCTGTGCGCAGCCCCGTGAAGCAGGATCGCGAGGCGGCCACCGAAGCCCTGAAGGCCGAGATGATCGCTCACTTCACCGCCGATGAGCCTGAGGAGGAGGTCGCGGCCCGCTCGAAGGAGATCGGCAAGATCTTCGAGAAGCTGCTGAAGGCCGAAGTGCGGGACGCCATCCTCGACGAGGGCATCCGCGTGGATGGCCGCAGGCTCGACGAGATCCGCCCGATCAGCGTTGAGGTCGGCGTGCTGCCGCAGGTCCACGGCTCTGGCCTCTTCACCCGCGGGCAGACGCAGGTGCTGACGATCACCACGCTGGGCTCGCCCGGCGACGAGCAGCGCCTCGACGATCTGGGGCTGGAGACGACGAAGCGCTATATCCATCACTACAACTTCCCGCCCTACTCCACCGGCGAGGTGCGGCGGATCGGCTCCCCGCGCCGCCGCGACATCGGCCACGGCGCCCTGGCCGAGCGCTCGCTCTACGCGGTGCTGCCGTCGAAGGACGAGTTCCCCTACACGCTGCGCCTGGTGAGCGAGGTGCTCAGCTCGAACGGCTCCTCGTCGATGGCCTCGGTCTGCGGCTCCTCGCTGAGCCTGATGGACGCGGGTGTGCCGATCAAGGCGCCGGTGGCCGGCGTGGCCATGGGCCTGATCAGCGCCCCGGACGGGCGCTGGAAGGTGCTGACCGATATCCAGGGCATCGAGGACGCTCTCGGCGACATGGACTTCAAGGTGGCCGGCACAGCCAAGGGCGTCACCGGCCTGCAGATGGATATCAAGACCACCGGCATCACCTACGAGATCATGCGGGAGGCGTTCGAGCAGGCGCGGCAGGGCCGCCTCTTCATCCTCGACAAGATGAACGCGGTGATCAGCAAGCCGCGCCCCGAGCTGTCGCCCAACGCGCCGCGGATCATCACGCTGCAGATCCCAGTGGAGAAGATCGGCGCCCTCATCGGCCCCGGCGGTAAGACGATCCGCAACCTGGTGGAGACCACCGGCGCGCAGATCGATGTGGAGGACGATGGCCGCGTGTTCGTGACCACCTCGAACGGCGAGGCCGCCAAGCAGGCGGTGGCGTTCATCGAGGGGCTGACCCGCGAGGCCAAGGTTGGCGACATCTTCCTCGGCAAGGTGGTGAGCATCAAGCCCTTCGGCGCCTTTGTCAACATCCTCCCCGGCAAGGACGGCATGGTCCACGTGAGCGAGCTGGCCGAGACGCGGGTGGAGAATGTTGAGGATGTGGTCCAGCTCGGCGATGAGATCAACGTAATGGTGATCGCCATCGATCCCACCACGGGCAAGATCAGCCTCAGCCGGCGGGCCGTGCTCACCGGCGAGACGCCGGAGGAGCGCCGGGCGGCCGGGGCCGCGCCCCGCAGCGGCGGCGACCGCGGCCCCCGCGGCGACCGCGGCGGCTTCCGGGGCGACCGCGGCGGCCCGCCCCGCGACGGCGAGCGGCCACGCCCGCGCCGCCGCGAGGAGGAGCGCGGGTAGAGCTTGAGAGGGTGAGTAGGCGAGAGGGTGAGTAGGCGAGAGGGTGAGCGGGCGAACTATTGTCCACTCGCCCTCTCGTTCTCTTGCGCGCGGATGCCGCCGGCATTCTCAAAGCGCGCGTAGTGAGCGGCGCTGAGGCAGATGGATACACATTACAGCGAACTCGGCGGGGCGGGGCCAACGCTGCAGCTCGCGCCGGCCAACGGCTTTCCGCCTGAGGCCTACCGCCCGCTGGCGGCGGCCCTGGGCGCGCGCTACCGGGTGCTCGGCTACCGGCCGCGCCCGCTCTGGGACGGCAGCCAACCAACGATCCGAAGCTGGCACGAGTTGGCCGACGATATGCTCGCCGCCATGGAGCGTGAACTGGCCGAGCCAGTGATCGGCGCCGGCCACTCGCTCGGCGGTATTCTGACGCTCTACAGCGCGCTACGGCAGCCCGAGCGCTTCCGCGGCGTGGCCCTGATCGACCCGGTGATCATGCCGCGGCACCTGCTCCCGCTGCTCTGGCTCGGGCGGCAGGTCGGCCTGCACCGCCATCATCCGCTCGCCCGCGGCGC
>DAOUGF010000089.1:0-2187 GCA_034429295.1 Chloroflexaceae bacterium | reverse complement strand
CCACCGGCCCAAGCTGCTCTTCCTCGATGAGCCCTCCGCCAGGCTCGACCCTCATCACCGCGCGAACCTGTGGGAGCACATCAGGCGGCTCCACAGCGAGCATCGTCGAGGCCGAGCGGGCGCTCCTCGCGGGGGAGCTCGGCGGCCCGACCGTGCTCGCCGGAGCCCTCGCCGCCATTCTCACCGGGATCATCGGGCTAGGCGTCGGGGTCTACGCCATCAGGCGCTCGGCGAACTGAGGCGGCCCCTAAGCGAGGGTGTGGGTTGGGACGACCGACGACAGACGACCACCTGCCCGGCGGTGGTCTGTCGTCGGTCGTCACCCATCCTCGTATGGACTACCGACTACGCTGTACGGGCACTAGGCCGTCTGCTCCATCCTAGCGATCCAGCGCTGCGGGTTGCGGATCTCGTCCATGGTCGGCAGGTGCTCGACCCGTTCCCAGACGCGGGCAGCGAAGGCGGCGCCGCGGGCCTCGGTGACAGCATTGACGAAGGCTTCGCCCTGCTGGTACTGGGCCAACTTCAGGTCCATGCCGGTGATCCGGTTGAAGAGCAGCTCGATCAGCGTCTTGGAGGACTGGCGCTGGGCGATGCGGCGCTCGATCTGCTCGAAGGTGGGGAGCAGCTGGCGGCCCACGGCGTTCATGATGTGGTTGCCGTAGCCCTCGACGATCGACATCAGGGCCTGGAGCTGATCGAAGATGCGGCGCTGCTCGGGGGTGAGCACGAGCTCGATCCAGTGCTGGCCGCTGCCCCAGCCCTGGGCGATGCGGACGAGCATCTGGGGCAGGCTGGAGCCGAGGCTCTCAAGCTGGCTATTCAGCTGATCGAAATACTGCTGGAGCAGGTCGCGGAAGTGCTGGCGCACCCACGGGTAGGCCTCGAACTCGAAGGCGTGGGTTGCCTCGTGGAGCGCGATCCAGAGGCGGAAATCCTCGTCGTTCAGGCCGAGTTGCCCCTGCAGGCGGGCGATGTTCGGCTCGACGAAGTAGAGCGCGCCCCTGGTGGCGGGGTCCGGCGAGAGCAGGCTCAGGTCGTACTGGCCGAGCACACGCCTGGCGAGATAGCCAAGCAGCACGCCCATCTGGGCGCCGAGGAACTTGCCGTTCAGATCGCCAAGGAGCAGCGCGGCGGCGCTGCGCCCGCCGTGCTCCTCGTAGATCGCCTCGATCGGTTGGAAGAGCTGCTCGAAGGAGGTGAAGTTGGCCTCGAGCCACTCGCGCCGGTCGTGCACGTAGACCCGGCTGATCGGCTCGGGGAGCTGCACGCCCAGGTAGGCGGCGATCAGGGGCTCGCTCTGCTTCACCAGACGCATATATTGCTCACGCCTGAAGGCCCGCTCGCCCACGGGTGCCTGCTCCCACTGGGAGACGCGCAGGGCCACCGAGCGGGCCTGAGCCCAGTCGATCAGGCGGGGGCGGCGCGTCGTAGAGCGGGCGCGGCTCTCAACATAGTAGCGTGCGGCGGCCCCGGCCACGACTCCAACCAGGAGGATCGTGCCGAGCCGCCGCAGGTCGCTGGAGTTTGCCACGGGTATATCCTTTCAGGTGGTTAAGTTCACGATGGGAGTGTAGCACGCTGAAAGGGGCGCTGTCCAACCGGTGCCGGGATTCGCGCTGGGGAGCGGGCGCTGGCGCTCGGTGCCTGCAACGCGCTGCCTGCGGGGCGCAAGCGCTTCGCGCCACTGTGTTAAGACGCCCTGCACCCTGCTTGTTTTGTCAGGGGGCGCATGCGCGCTTCCCGACACCCCCGCGCCAGGGGCCTTGCCCCTGGACCCCAAGCAGGAGGCCTGTGCCGTGCCAGCGTTGATCCGCTACCTCGTCTCAGGCACGGGCTTGAGCCCTGGCCAAGCGCGGTGCCCCACGCCCGCTGGTTGTGCCCTGCACGATCCGGCGTGCCGCCGCCAAACTTTCCGGAACCCGGTGTCAGGAAGCAGCGGCACAACCGATGCTCGCACACCACCCCGGCCGCAGATCCGCTGCCGGCCGAGGCGGATGGCTCTGCCCGTCGATCAGACGGGTATGCCGCCAGGTGGCGACACAGTACGGCCCTCCGGCTTGGGGGTGGTCCGGAGGGGGCAACGCCCACTCCGGCGGGGGTGCAGGGGGCGGAGCCCGCCTGCAGAGGCTCGCACTGCTCAGGTGCCGCCCACCGCGCAGGTGAAGCCCGGCGGGGGCGCGGGGC
>DAOUGF010000088.1:0-5447 GCA_034429295.1 Chloroflexaceae bacterium | reverse complement strand
GGCTACACCGCGATGGTGCGCCGGCTCACGGACGTGACCGACGAGTGGCGCCAGCGCATCCGCGAGGAGTTGCTCGATGCCACCGAGGCCGACTTCCGCGCCTTCGCCGACGCCGCCGACGCCGCCCGCGACCATGGGGCGATCGCCGTCGTGGGCTCCGCCGAGGCGATCGAGGCCGCCAACAAAGAGCGCCCCGGGCTGCTCACGCCGGTAAAGGTGCTGTAGTTCGACGACCGACCACCGACCAAGCGCAAGCGCTTCTCCGGCGGTGATCGCCAGAAAGCTCTCTCGATGTCCCGCGAGCGCGACCAGCCCCACCCCACCGACGCCTTCGGCCTGCCCGAGGGGCTGCTCGCCGCCATCGTCTGCGCGCTGCTGCTCGAGGGCCTCTTCGTCCTCGCCAGCAGCGCCACCCCCATGCCGCCGGCCGAGCGCTGGGCAGCCCTCACCACCTTCACACTGCTGGCGCTCGGCACCACACTGCCCGGCTGCGCCGCGCTCTACGACGCCCTCGGCCGCGCCGTGCGCCGCGACTGGCGCGCCTTCGCTGCCCTCGCCGCGCTCATCCCAGCCCTCTACCTGGCCTACGCTCTGGCGGTGCGCGAGCTGAACGCGAGCGGCATCGGGGCGGCCGTGCTCTTCGCGGCCGTGCCGGCGCTGGCCTTCACCGGGGCACGAGGCAGCCGGGCGCCGCACCTGCTCGACGCGGTGGCGCTCGGCTACCTGTTCGCGTCGCTCACCTTCGGCCTGCTGCCCCAGCTGAGCCTGCCCCAGCAGGGCGGGCTGGTCGGCTTCTTCCGGCTGGCCGCCGTGCCGCTCCTGCTACTGCTCTACGCCTGGCGCGGCTGGCCCGGACTCGGCTTCACCTGGCACCTCAGCTGGCGCGAGCTGCGCGACGCGCTGCTAGCGGCCCTCGCCGGCGCCGCCGCGATCTACGCTGGCGGGAGGCTCATCGCGGAACTGACTCCTCCCTTATACCTAGCGCAGTACTCGTTTTCAGGGAATCTACTGGGAGCCGCCATCAGCGCCTACTTCTTCACGGCGCTCCCGGCGGAGCTGCTGTTCCGGGGCGGCGTACAGAACGGGCTGACGCGAGTTCTGCGCGGCCGGCTTGGAGCAGCGGCGCCCTGGCTGGCCATCGCCGTGGCAGCCGCCCTCTCGACGCTGGCCACAGTCAACGGCTGGCTCTTCTGGCGCGGCAGCTGGATGGCCTACCCCTGGATCATCACTCTCTACGGCGCCGCGATCGGCCTCGCCGCCGGCTGGACCTACCATCGCACCGGGAAGGTCACCGCGAGCGCCGTGACCAATATGCTGATCGTCTGGCTGTTGCTGATTCTCCTGAGCTGAAGCAAACAGAGGAGAGCGAATGAGCGCCCCGACGGCGACCACGACGACCACCCCCCCGATCGACGACCGGCGCGAGCAGCTCGGCTGGTACTTCTACGACTGGGCCAACTCCGCCTTCTCCACCACAGTAGTCACCGTCTTCCTGGGGCCATACCTCACCAGCGTGGCCGAGGCCGCAGCAAACGCGGAAGGCTTCATCTACCCGCTGGGCATCCAGATGCGCGCCGGCGCCTTCTTCCCCTACGTCGTCTCGCTCTCGGTGCTGCTGCAGGTCTTTCTGCTGCCGATCGCCGGGGCGATCGCCGACTACACGAACGCGAAGAAGCAGCTGATGGGCGTGTGCGCCTACATCGGCGCATTCGCCACGATGGGCTTCTTCTTCGTGCAGGGCGACAACTATCTGCTCGGAGGGCTGCTCTTTCTGATCGCGAACCTGGCCTTTGGCGCATCGATCGTCTTCTATCACGCCTTCCTGCCGGAGATCGCGAGCGCCGAGCGGCGCGACGCCGTCAGCTCGCAGGGCTGGGCGGCCGGCTACTTCGGCGGCGGGCTGCTGCTGCTGCTGAATCTGCTGCTCTACAACAGCCGCGAGGCCCTCGGCATCCCCACCGGCGTGGCGGTGCGGATCTGCCTCGCCTCCGCCGGGCTCTGGTGGGCGATCTTCACGATCATCCCGCTGCTCACGCTGAAGAAGCGCCGCTCGCAACGGGCCCTCCCGGCCGGCACCAGTGTGCTCACGGTAGGCTTTCGGCAACTTGGCCACACCCTCAGCCAGATGCGCCGCTTCCCGCAGACGCTGCTCTTCCTGGCGGCCTATCTGCTCTACAACGACGGCATCCAGGCGGTGATCGCCCTTTCGACCCAGTTCGGCACCGAGGAGTTGGGGCTCGACCAGGGCGTGCTCATCCCGGCCATCCTGATGGTGCAGTTCGTGGCCTTCGGCGGCGCGTTGGCCTTCGGCTGGCTGGCCCAGCGCATCGGCTCCAAGCAAGCCATCCTGCTGAGCCTGGTGATCTGGACTCTCACCGTCACCTACGCCTACTTCATGCCGGCCGGCGTGCCCGCCCAATTCTTCATGCTCGCCGCGGCGATCGCGCTGGTGCTGGGCGGCAGCCAGGCCATCAGCCGCTCGGTCTTCTCACTGATGATCCCGAAGGGCCAGGAGGCCGAGTACTTCAGTCTCTACGAGGTCGGCGAGCGGGGCACCAGCTGGCTGGCGCCGTTCTTCTTCGGCCTGGCCTATGACGCCACCGGCAGCTATCGCATCGCCATCGTCTCGCTAATCATCTTCTTCATCGCCGGCTTCGCCCTGCTCACCAGGGTGAACATCCGGCGCGCCGCCGAGGCGGCGGGCAACGCGGCGCCGAGCCACGTCTAGCAGGGAGGCCACTTGCGCCTGCCCACGATGGAGGCCACACGATGTACCAGGGCCGATACAGTTCCGTATCGGCCCAGTATCGCCGCGGCGATACCACAGCTCGGGGCGCAACCGCTTTCATGGGCGCAGTGGAGCCTGCCTATGAGAGCGGAGCGCGCCCGATGTCATCGACCACCCCTGAGCAGCAGCAGCGCTGGCTCGCCGGCGAGGCCCGCCCGGAGGAGGCCCTGCAGCGCCGCTACGAGAAGGCCCACTTGCGGGCCGTCCTGGCTGCCGCCATGGCCCGGCTACTGGGCCGCAGCACTGCGCTGCTCACCCTCGACGATCTGATCGACGGCTTGGCCGTGCGCGGCGCCCACGCCGCCGGCCTCCAGAGCGTTCCGATCGAGCTGATCGTCGCCAGCGAGGGGCGCAGCAGCGACTTCGACCGCCGCTTTCGCCCGCTGCAGTCTCGCACCTGGGAGCGCTGGCGCAGCGCAGCGCTCGCCCTGACACGGGATGCCGCCCTGCCGCCCGTGGAACTGCTCGCCGTGGGCGGGCGCTACGCGGTGCGCGACGGCCACCACCGAATCTCGGCCGCCCTACTCCTCGGCCGGCACGAGGTGGACGCGCTCGTGACGGTGATCGATGTTGGCTAAACAGAACTACGATTTTTCGCCTGTAACGGGTCGGCTGGCGCTTCCCAAGGGGGCGGCCACGACGGGCCGCCCCTACAGGCTCATACCGCGAGATTTCTGTGGTTCCAGGGTCGGTCGTCCGTCGTCGGTGGTCTGTCGTCGGTCGTCCGTCGTCGGTCGTCCCTGCCAATCTAACAGTACACTACGCTGTACGGGCATCTGGCTAAAGCGCGACCGCGTCGAGGGCCAGTTCGGCGGCGGCATCGAGGCTGAGCTCGCGCCCCTCGGCGCGGGCCGCCTCGATCTGCGCCGGCGAGAGCTGGGCGGCCAGCGCGGCCCCGGTGTGCTGCCACTCCCGCAGGTTGGCCGGCTCGATCAGGCTGCCGCTGGCGTCGATCGCCTCGTGGGCAGCGGCCGCGGCCCCCATCAGGCGCGCCGCCAGCCTCGCGTCGCCGCGGGCGACGGCCACGGCGGCCAGCCCGTAGAGCGCATCGGCGATGCTCCAGGTATAACCGATCGCGCGGAAGATCTGCAGACTCTCGCGGAAGTAGGCCGTAGCCGCGACAAGATCCCCCCGCGCCCGCGCGATGTAGCCGAGATTATGGAGCATCGCCGCCTCGCCCTGGCGGTGGCCGTGGGCGCGAAAGATCGCCAGGCTCTCCGTGTAGCCGGCGGCCGCGCCCTCGTAATCATCCGCGCAGCGCCGCGCGTCGGCGGCGTGCCCGAGGGCCCAAGCCCGATCGACGCCGCCCCCGCGAAGCAGCTCCGCGTTCTCATCGAACAGGGCAGCGGCTTGGGCGTAGTCGCCCGTGCTGTAGGCCTGCCAAGCGCGGATGTGGAGCAGGTGATGAAGCTCGCCCTCGGCGGCCACGCGCCGCATCACGGCCATGCTCTGGTCGATCAGCGCCCGACCGCCCGCCTGGTCGCCGCTCAGACGCACAATCTCGGCCAGCTCCCAGAGCAACTCGGCCTCCAGCCAGGCGTGGGGGCCGCCGCGCAGCAGAGCCAGGGCTTCGTCCAGCAGCCCCTTGGCCGTGGCGAGCTCCCCGAGATGCCGGTGCACCCACGCCAGGCCCGATAGCGCCCGCGCGATCTCCATCGGCTCGCCCATCTCGCGCCAGAATGCCAGACACTCGCGGAGCAGTGCCAGGCCAGCCGCGCGCTCGCCCTGCCGGGTGAGACCCCACGCCAGGGTTGCCTGGACCCAGGCGCGGCCGCGCCGATCGCCGACAGCGGTGAAGATCGCTCTACTCTCGCGGGCCAGCGCCAGGCCCGCGATATAGTCGCCCTGGTGCAACGCCAGGTCGGCGTCGTGGGCGAGAAGAGAGGCCCGCGCCGCGGTTGGGCGCGCGGCCGTTGGGAGCGCGAGAAGCCGCGCCAGCCATGCCCGACCCTCGCCCAGCCTGTCGTGCACTTCCCAGAGCCAGGCCGTGGCGCGGCCGAGGCGCAGCGCCAGCTCCTCCTCGCCAGCCTCGAGCGCCCAGGCCAGCGCGGCCCGCAGGTTATCGCTCTCGCGCCCGGCGCGCCTGATGGCGACACCACGCAGCTCCGTCGTGAGCTGTTGCCCCAAGTCGGCGGCCAGCTCGCAGTAGTGCTCGGCGTGGCAGCGCCTGGCCACGGCGCCGTCGCCCTCGGCGAGCCGCTCGCGGGCGAAGGCGCGGATGGTCTCCAGCATGCTGAAGCGCAGGGCGCCCTGGGCGTCGGCCTCGGCGCGCACCAGGCTATGGTCGAGCAGCGTGGCGAGGAGCGTCGCCGCCTGGCTCGCCGGGAGGGCCGCAGCGATCTCGGCCGGCGCCCGCGCCAGCACGCGCTCAAGGTCTTCCAGGGTGAAACCGCCCACAAAAGCGCCGAGCCAGTCCAGCAGCCGCGCCTCAGCCGGGCCGAGCAGTTCGTAGCTCCAGGCGATCGCGCCGCGCAGCGTGCGCTGGCGGGCGGGCAGGTCGGCCGGGCCAGCGTTGAGCAGGTCGAAGCGACGCTCGAGCCGCTCCAGCAGCGCGGGGAGGCTGAGGGTACGGGTGCGGGCGGCGGCGAGCTCGATCGCCAGGGGCAGCCCGTCGAGCCGGGCGCAGATCGCGGCGATCGTCGCAGCGTTCGCCGGGGTG
>DAOUGF010000087.1:0-4707 GCA_034429295.1 Chloroflexaceae bacterium | reverse complement strand
CACCCCGGCGATCATCTTCCTGCTTTTGGCCCCCTTCGACTTCAGGCACGCTTGGGGGCTCACGATCGCGACCGATACCGCCTTCGCGGTCGCCCTGATCGTCCTGCTCGGCGACCGTGTTCCAGTGGACTTGCGAGTATTTCTGACTGCGGCGGTCATCGCCGACGACTTGGTCGCCATCGCGGTCGTGGCGCTCTTCTACTCGGGGGCGATCTCCCTTGGTTGGCTCGCGGTGTCGGCGCTGGTGACGGGCGCCCTGATGATGCTCAACCGCGGGCATATTTACCGCACCCTTCCCTACGGCGTGCTCGGCATCCTCCTCTGGTTCACGCTGCACGAGGCGGGGCTCCACGCCACGCTGGCCGGGGTGATCCTGGCCGCAGTCACTCCCACGCGCCCGCCGCCGAACCTGAACGCGCTCCTCGCTCAGGCGCAGGCCGTCATCGATGCGGAGCGCCGGTTCGGCGGAGAGGCTGTGCTGCGGACCGGCCCATCGGAGCCTGCGCTGCGGGCGCTCGACGCGATCCACGACCGTATCGAGTCGCCGGCCAGCAAGCTGCTCCGCACAGTGGAGCCCTGGTCGAGCTACCTGGTACTCCCGGTCTTTGCCCTCGCCAATGCCGGCGTCGTCTTGTCCGCCGATGTTCTGGCCGGGCACGGGCAGCTGATCGCTGCGATTGTGCTCGGGCTCGTGGTCGGGAAGCCCGTCGGGATCTTCCTCGGGGCGCTCCTGGCGGCGTGGCTGAAGGTCGGCGTGAAGCCGGAATCATACACCTGGCGGCAGCTCGCGGGAGCCGGCGCGCTCGCCGGGATTGGTTTCACCATGTCGCTGTTCATCGCCGGGCAGGCCCTCAGAGGGGCGGACTTCGCGGCGGCGAAGATCGCGATCTTCCTCGCCTCGTTGCTGGCCGGAGCGCTCGGCGCTCTGATCCTGTGGAGGCGGGCTTCCTCCAGCGAGCAGCCGGAAGAAGCAGCTGATGCAAGCGTGGACGAGTTGGACCAAGGCACACCGGTTGCCTCGCACTACGAGGAGGCGACGTGATCGGTGGACTGGGCATAACTCACAGCTTCTACTCTCACTATGGGCTTCAGGACGCCATCAAATCGCATACCAAGAAGCTGGGTTTATTAGTGAGGGCGTTTAGGTCATTGGGATGCGGTAAACCTACTAATTATCCAACATAATGATAGGCTGCGATGACCGACGACGTTCCAAGTACGG
This sequence comes from Chloroflexaceae bacterium, assembly GCA_034429295.1. Classification (GTDB taxonomy): domain Bacteria; phylum Chloroflexota; class Chloroflexia; order Chloroflexales; family Chloroflexaceae; genus OHK40. The sequence continues at coordinate 3,485 of DAOUGF010000087.1, read as the reverse complement.
AACTAGGGCGCATTTGCGCCGGCTCCTCCTCCTACACTGGATAGCACTACACCAGGAGGAGGAGCCTCATGTCACCCGACGCAGCGTCCGCGCCCTTGCATCACACCCGCATCCGCTCTGCCTGGCTATCAGGGAGCTACGCCAAACTCGTCGCACTCATGCTCGCCCTGATTGCGCTCGCGGGCTGCGGCCGCGAGCCGATCATCTCGCCATTGGCAGCCTCCCCGGCGTCATCGTTCCCGCTTCGCACGACGATGCTCCCCCAAGAGCAGGCTGCGGCCGGCCTCGTCGGTGTGATGGTGACAGCTACTCCTCCTTCCCCAACCGCGTCTCCGCCACCTGCTGCCACCTCCGCGCCCCCTGTAGAGCCGCCGCCGCTCATCGGCTTCGCCCTGCCGCAGCCGGCCGAGTTCTCCGGCTCCCCACCTTCAGTGGCCGCCGCCGAGCTCATCGCCGCCGGCAGCGCACTCCAGTTCGCCGGGGCCTGTCGCGAGGCCATTTCGCTCTACGAGCAGGCGCTCGTACTCGACCCGAACTTCGCCAATGTCTACGCCTTGCTCGGCCTCTGCCTCTACGACCAGGGGCAGATCGATGCGGCTGTCACCCGCTGGCAGGAGGCGCTCTCGTACGACCCGCTCTCGCCGGATGGGCTCGCTGGCCTCGGGACAGCGCTCTACCGCTTGGGGCAGCGGGAGGCGGGTTTGGATCTCTATCGCCAAGCCGTCTCCGTTGACCCTGGATATATTGATGAGACCTATCTCCGCGCTGATCGGCTCTGGAGCGCGCCGGCGCTCCTCGACTCTCGCGTCCTGCGCAGCGCCCTTGCCCCGTAGCGCTACGGCCTGCGAAGCTGGCACACATCGTTCGAAGGCGCTACGGCGCTCAGCTGAGCATAACCTTGCTTGAGCTCTGCGCGATGTGGGCCTCGATCCGTGCTACCGCTTGGCTTACGCCATCCTCGGCGCGGATGGCCGCGCCGAGCTCCTCGGCGCGGGCGCGCATGCTCGGATCGCAGACGGCCGCCTGGATCGCGGCGCTCAAAGCCTCGCTTGTGAGCCGCCGTTGAGGGATGGGCTGCGGCCCCGCGCCGAGCGCCGCCACGCGCCGGCCCCAGAACGGCTGATCGCCGAAGAATGGGCAGATCACCGTCGGCCTGCCGGCCCGCAGCCCAGCCGCTGTCGTGCCCGCGCCGCCGTGATGGACCACCGCCGCCATCTGCGGGAAGAGCCAATCGTGCGGCGCCTCATCGAGCAGGTAGACGCTTGAGGGCAGGTCGGAGGCGGTCAGCCCGCCCCAACCCGTGGCGAGCACTCCGCGCTGCCCCGCTCGCTCCAAGGCAGCCAGCACCGTGCGTGTCGTCCGCGCGGCATCTTGGGTCGGCATGCTGCCGAAGCCCACGTAGACCGGCGGCGGCCCTGCCGCCAGGAAGGCCAGCAGTGATGCGGGCGGCTCCCACTCCTGCGAACGCTCGAGGAACCAGTAGCCGGTGGCCACGCTGTGCTCGTCCCAATCGGCGGGCGTTGGCAGCACCGCAGGGCTGTAGCCGTATAGCCGCAGCAGCGGCCGCCCGTGCAGGGTCAGCTCGTCGCGAACCGGTGGCAGCTCAAGGGTCTCCTTGCGCCAACGGTTGACGATCCCGCGCACCGATGCGGTCGCCAGCCTGACCATCACCCGGTGGCTCAGACGGTTCAGGACTGGGCCGAGGTTAGCCATCGGCAGGATGGGGCTCGGGAAAGCGGCGGTCGGCGAGTAGAGCGGCAGCGGCAGCGCCAGGATGCCGGGGATGCCGAGCTTCTCAGCGATACTATAACCGGCAAGCGCCTTCGGGTGGTAGAGCACCAGCTCAGCGTCCTCGGACGCGGCCAGGGCGTCGTCGAGGATGCGGCGCAGCATCGGCGCCACCTGGCGAAGCAGAGCGAGCGGGTTGCCCTTGCCGACGAGCGCGGCCTTGCCTTGTGGCGTTTGCAGCAGCTCGAGAAACTCGCCGCGCAGCGGCTGGAAGCCGAGGCCGCGCTCGACCGCCATCGGCGCGAAGGCCGCCAATGTCGCCAGGGTCACGGCGTGCCCGGCGGCCTGCAGCCCGGCGCCGAGGGCGACGTAGGGCTGCACGTCGCCACGCGAGCCGACGGTGAGGATGAGGATCTTCATGCTGGACCTCCCGGGCTGCCTGTGGATTGCGCCCGCCTGGCGAGCCCGAACTGCAAGATCTCGATGATCTGGTCGTAGAGCCGCTCGGCCTCCGGGCTGCTCATCAGCGCCACGTCGGCGGCCGCTTCCTCAAGGGTGAGCCCGAGGCGACGGACGATCAGCTCGTGGAGGTCCGCTGTCAGCCGGCGGAGGACGAAGGCGGCGAGCTCAAGGTCGAGCGATGGATCAAGCTCGCCGCGCTCTACGCCGCGGGCGAGCAGCGCCCGCAGGTGCGCCTCCCCGGCCGATTGCAGCCGGCGCGCCACCTCATCGCGGAAGGGCAGATCGTCGGTGACGGCGCGGTACATCAGCTTCGTGAGTTGGGGCGCCGCCAGCCCGACCTGCACGCTGGCCTGCATCTGCCAGCGCAGCAGCGCAAAGACTTCGAGCTCGGGGTCGGGCGGCTCCAGGGCGCGCAGCTGCTCGAGCTGTCGCTGGGCTGCGTACTCGAGGGTGAACAGATAGAGCTCCTGCTTGTTCTCGAAGTACTGGTAGATGCTGCCCTTGGCGATGCCAGCGCGCTCGACGATCCGCGAGAGCGAGGCCACCTGGTACGGATGCTCAGCGAACTCGGCAACGGCCAGGTCGATGATCGCCTGGCGTTTTGCCTCCGGCAGGTTGGCGAAGGTAGATTTCGGCATAAGCGTACTCGTGTGACCGGCCAGTCATATGACTGGGTGGTCACATCATAGCACATATTGCCGCAGGCGGATCATCAACCTCGAAGGGCCGCGGGTTGAGCTTCTCTGCGAATCGTTCTCGCAGCACTGCGAATCCTTTGCGCAGGTCTGCGAATCCTTTGCGCAGGTCTGCGAATCGTTCTCGCAGCCTTGCGGATCGAATGTTGCGCCTTGCGGATGGCATGTTGCGACCTGCGCGGCGCTGGTAAGCGTGGGCAGGCTGCCTACACCCGCTGCCGGGGCCGGCGCCCCGCGCCCCACTTGCTTTGTCGGGGGGCGTACGCACGCCCCCCGACACCCCCCGCGCCAGGGGCCTCGCCCCTGGACCCCAAGCAGGAAGCCAGTGCCGTGCCGCCACTGATCTGCTTCCTCGTCTCAGCGACGGGCTTGAGCCCTGGCCGAGCGTGGAGGCCCACGCCCGCTGGTTGCGGCCTGCACGTTCCGGCTTGCCGACGCTCAACCGCTCAGCCGCGACCGCAGTTGCAACCTCATTCTCAGCGAAGCTGCCCGGCAGAGGGCGTGGAGTGGGTACTGCCTCACCCGCTCTCGGCGCAGAGGGGCATGCAGCGATGGCGTGTCGGTGCTGGCGGCCGCCGGCTTCGGGGGTTCCAAGGGGGC
>DAOUGF010000086.1:0-4232 GCA_034429295.1 Chloroflexaceae bacterium | reverse complement strand
TTGTGAGGCGCTCGACCACGCCGGACTCACGCATGAGGTTTCCGAGCATGAGCGTGCCGACCAGCGGCGTGGCGAAGGGCACCAGGGTGCCGACGATCACGGTAGTGGCGATCGGGAAGATCACGCGGGTGTGCCAGGAGATCGTGCGCTGGGTGTAGGGCATGCGGATCTGCCGCTCGCGCTTGCTGGTAAGCGCCCTGATGATCGGCGGCATGATCACCGGCACGAGGGCCATATAACTGTAGGCGGCCACGGTGATCGGGCCGAGCAGCTCAGGGGCGAGGATGCCGCTCACATAGATCGAGGTCGGCCCATCGATCGCGCCGATGATGCCGATCGAGGCGGCCTCGTTGCGGCTGAAGCCAAGCCCCAGCGCCGCCAGCAGCGTGGCGAAGATGCCGAACTGGCCCGCGGCGCCGAGCAGCACGAGCCGCGGGTTCTCCAGCAGCGGCCCGAAGTCGGTGAGCGCACCGATGCCGATAAAGATCAGCAGCGGGAAGAGCTCATTCGCCACCCCGGCGTTGTAGAGCACGGAGAGCATGCCGTCCTCGTTGAGCATGGGCGAGAGCGGCAGGTTGGCCAGCAGGCAGCCGGCGCCGATCGGCAGCAGCAGCAGCGGCTCATAATCACGCACCACGGCCAGGTAGAAGAGCACACAGGCCACCGCCAGCATCACCAGCGACTGCCAGGAGACGTTGAGCAGGCCCTGGGCGAGACGGGCGATCAGATCTTCGCTCATAGCGCACCAGCTCGTTGAGATAGCACCACAGGCGCGGCACGCGGCAGCAGCTCACGTGGGGCGAGCCGGCCGATCAGGTTCTGCGGCAGCAACATGGCGTCACCCGGCCTCGAAGCGCACCAGCGGGTCGCCGAAGCCGACGGCTTGGCCTGGGGCGACGAGCAACTCGGCGACCACGGCGTCGGCGGGCGCGCGGATAATGTTCTGCATCTTCATGGCCTCGAGGGTGAGCAGCGGATCGCCGCGCCGCACCTGCTGGCCGACGCCAGCCTCGATGGCGAGCACAGCGCCTGGCATGGGCGCCGTGAGGATCGCAGAGCCCTCTGCAGGCGCGGGCCTGGCCTCGCGCGGGGCAGTGGGCGCGGGCGGCGGCACCGGCGCGGCCGGCGAGGCCGGGGCGACATCGGGCGGCGTGGGATTCTGGACGACGAATCCCTCAACCATCGGGGTCACGGCCGGGCGCGCCTCTTCCTCGACGCGCTCGATCGTCACCGAGAAGGTCCGCCCGTCCAGCGAGACGCGGAAGCTATCGGCTCCCAGCTCGGCCACATCGATCACGAACTGCCTGCCGCCGATATTCAGCGTGTAGCGGCGCATGGGCTACCTCCTCTCCCGCTGGTAGCCGCGGTTCTGTCGAGCCCGCCCCGCCGCCACCCAGCGGCTGGCGAAGAGCAGGCTCCCGGGCTGGTAGCTGCGCATCTCCGGGGCGGCTTGGCCGCGGCGGTGCGCGGCGTGGGCCAGCACCGCGGCCGCGATCGCGGCGAGCGCCTCGGGCGGCAACTGGTCCGCGCCGGAGCCTTCCACCCGCAACGAGGCCTTCCCTGCTGCCGCCTCTAGCGCGGGTGTCTCCGTCGCCTCGGCCCGCGGCGCTTGGGGCTCCAGGCGCCCGGCGATGACCAGTAGCGCCCAGAGCAGCGCCAGGAGCCCGAAGACCAGGCCCATCCCGACGACGGTGATCTGCAATCCAAACGCGAGGTCGTTCATATGCGGACTACGCTATATGGGCGCTAGAGCGGGAACAGCCCGTGCTTGCGCGGCGGGGTCTGCTGCACTTTGGTGCGCAGGATCTCGAGCGCGCGAATCAGCCGGGGCCGCGTCTCGCGGGGCTCGATAATCTCGTCGATCTGCCCGACGTCGGCGGCGTGGTAGGGATTGAAGAAGCGCTCGCGATACTCGGCGATGAACTGCCGCTCGGCGGCGACGGGGTCGGCGGCGCGCCTCAGCTCATCGCGGTAGAGGATGCGAGTGGCGCCCTCGGCGCCCATCACAGCGATCTGGGCGGTGGGCCATGCGAAGTTGAGATCGCAGCCCATCTGCTTGCTGCTCATGGCCACGTAGGCGCCGCCGATCGCCTTGCGCACCACCACAGCGATCTTCGGCACCGTCGCGCCGGCATAGGCGTAGATGATCTTCGCGCCGTGGCGGATCACGCCGCCGTGCTCCTGCTCGATGCCCGGCAGGTAGCCGGGCGTATCCACCAAGGTGATGATCGGCAGGTTGTAGCAGTCGCAGATGCGGATGAAGCGGGCAATCTTATCGGAAGAGTCGATGTCGAGGGCCCCGGCGAGGACGGCCGGCTGGTTGGCGACCACACCCACTGCGTAGCCGTCGAGGCGGGCAAAGCCGACGATGGCGTTGGCCGCGTACTCCGCCTGCACCGGCAGGAAGCTGCCACGGTCCACGATCAGGTCGATCACGCGCTGCATATCGTGGGCGACCCGCTCGTCCTCGGGCACGAGGGTGTTGAGCTCGAGCTCCATGCGGTCGGGCGGATCGAAGGGCGCGAGCCGTGGCGGGTCCTCAGTGTTATTCTGCGGCAGGTAGCTGAGCAACAGCTTGACCAGCTCGATAGCGGCCGGCTCGTCCTGGGCCACCAGATGGGCCACGCCGCTGCGCTGATGGTGGGCGTCGGCGCCGCCGAGCTCCTGCGCCGTTACAGCGCGGCCCGTAACCGCCTTGATCACCTCGGGGCCGGTGAGGAACATATAGCCGACGTCGCGGGCCATGATCACGAAGTCGGTCAGGGCGGGGGAGTAGACGGCCCCGCCGGCGCAGGGGCCGAGGATGACGGAGATCTGGGGCACGACGCCCGATGAGATCACATTGCGGTAGAAGACCTCGCCGTAGGCCGCGAGGCTGCGCACGCCCTCCTGGATGCGGGCGCCGCCGGAGTCGTTCAGCCCGATCACCGGGATGCCGCTCTCGAGGGCCAGGTCCTGCAGGCGGGTGATCTTCTGAGCCTGCACCTCGGAGAAGGAGCCGCCGAGCACGGTGAAATCCTGGGCGAAGACAGCCACGCGCCGCCCGTTCACTTTGCCGAAGCCGGTCACCACGCCATCGCCGGGATAGCGCTCTTCGGCCAGGCCGAAGTCGGTGATGCCGTGCTTGGCCAGGGCCCCAAGCTCCTGAAACGAGCCCTGGTCCACCAGCAGGGCGAGGCGCTCGCGGGCGGTGAGCTTGCCGCGGCGGTGCTGCTGCTCGATGCGCTCGGGGCCGCCGCCCAACTGCGCCGCCTCCCGCAGGGCTCGCAGCCGTTCCAGTCTGTCCTCCACTCGCTGCTCCTTGGCGCCCGCCCGAGCGCGAGGCGAGCGCTCCGCGGCGCCCGTGACTACCCGGCGGCGCCCGAACTCGAATCGAGATTCGGCCACCACCGCAGTATAGTTCGGCAGCTTGCCCGTGCAGGAAAAGAGATCGCCACGGGGGGAGGAGGTTCCACAAGCCAGCGAGTCAGGCCTCGGAGCGATGCTGTTCCAGCGCCATCGTGCAATAACTCACCGATCGCAAGCTCGTTCTTAGCATCCCCTTGACTTAAAGCGCGCTTTAAATGGTAGGCTTGGCTCGCTGGTATCGTAAGTCCGCCCTTCACAATGAGAGGAGCCGATCATGTCGCTGCATTCAGAGCGCCCCGCGCCGGCCATCGCGTGCGACCTCGGCGCCATTGCCGCCGGTGAGCGGGAGGCCCACCAGGCCCGCGCCGCCCGCCTGCTCTTCGAGAGCTACCAGGAGCGGCAGGAGCTGCCGGATGGCTACGCCTGGCGCTTCGACGCCGAGCTGTACGAGGAGGTGGCGGCCTACGTGGCGAACGAGCGGCGTTGCTGCTCCTTCTTCACCTTTGCCCTTGAGGTCGCCCCTGGCGGCGGGCCGGTCTGGCTGCGGGTGACGGGCGACGCCGCCGTGAAAGCCTACCTGCGCTCCGAGCTCGCCGCCAACGAGCGCGCGCGGGAGTAGCGCCCGCAGCCGCCAAAGTGCGGGGGCAGCAGCCCCGCCGGGGAGGTGGGCAGGCTGCCCACACCTGCTGCGGGGGCTGCCGCCCCGCGGGGGAAATGGGCACGCTGCCCACGCCTAATGCGGGGGCTGGCGCCCCGTGCCCCGCTTGATTTGTCAGGGGGCGCACGCGCGCCCCCCGACACCCCCGCGCCAGGGGCCTCGCCCCTGGACCCCAAGCCGGAGGCCAGTGCCGTGCCCACGGCCTGCGGGCGACCCGACTTCTTGC
>DAOUGF010000085.1:0-4586 GCA_034429295.1 Chloroflexaceae bacterium | reverse complement strand
GGCTGCAGATCCTCGACATGCTCGCCCAGCACGATGGCCAGGTCTGCGTGTGCGACCTTGAGAGCGCGCTGCCGGTCAAGCAGCCGACGGTCTCCCACCACCTGAAGCTGCTGCGCGAGGCCGGGCTGATCGACTGCGAGCGCAAGGGCCTGTGGGCTTACTACTTCGTCAAGCGCGACGCTCTGGCCGCCCTCCGCGGCCGCATCCTGGCCGCCCTCGACGCCATGCGGTGACCATCCCCTTTGGGGAGTGGCACCGCTTTTTTCTTGCCCGCTGTATCGACATCTATCAATGAGGTGAGATGTGCGATGAGCCAGCCGCCAACCGATCCAACCGCGACAGCGCTTCGCGCCAGCGCAGAGGCCATCAAGGCCGCCGTCCGGGAACACTACTTCCCCCACTTCGGTTTTATGCCGATCGCATGTTCCGAGGTCGCGCCGGCCGTGCAGGTCTCGGCGGAGTTCACCGGCGCCTGCCCCGATAGCGCCGCGGTGCTGGCGCTCACGCTGGGCTGACGACGCGCGTTGAAACCGCTTACCCGCCGCCAGCACGCTGGCGCGACACTTCAAGGAGCCTGGTATGACGAACATCACGCCCACGACGCCGGTTGCGATCATCGGCGGCGGCCCGGTCGGCCTCGCTGCCGCCGCCCATCTCGCCGAGCGCGGCCTGCCCTTCCTCGTGCTAGAGGCCGGGCCGCAGGTCGGCTACAGCGTGCTAAACTGGGGCCATGTGCAGCTCTTCTCGCCTTGGCGCTACTGCGTCGACAAGGCGGCCGCCCGCTTGCTCGAGCCGAGCGGCTGGCAGACCCCGGACCCTGAGAGCTACCCGACCGGCCGTGCCCTGGTCGAGCGCTACCTCGCGCCGCTGGCCGCCCACCCGGCCATCGCCCCGCACCTGCGCCTGGGCCGGCGCGTGATGGCGATCACCCGCGAGGGCCTGGATAAGCTCTCGAACGCAGACCGCGAGGATGCGCCCTTCGTGTTGCACGTGCTGCGCGACGATGGCGGCGAGGAGTTGCTGCGCGCTGGCGCGGTCATCGACGCCTCGGGAACCTACGGCACGCCCAACCCGCTGGGCGCCAATGGCCTGCCCGCCATCGGCGAGCGCGCCGCCGCAAGCCAGATCTTCTACGGCATCCCCGACGTGCTGGGCATCCATCGTGAGCGCTACGCTGGCAGGCGGGTGCTGGTGGCGGGCAGCGGCCACTCGGCCTTCAACGCTCTGCTGGATCTGGCCGCGCTCGCTCAGGAGGCGCCCGGGACCGAGATCACCTGGGTGGTACGGCGGGGCAGTGAGCGGATGGGCCAAGCCTATGGCGGTGGTGCCAACGACGCTCTGCCCGCCCGCGGCGAGCTTGGCCAACGCATCCGCGCCCTGGTGGAGCGCGGCGTCGTCCGCCTTGTCACCGGCTGGCGCACGGATAGGGTCGAGCGGACACCAGAGGGACTGGTGGTTCTCGCCGGCGAGCGCTCGCTGCCGCCGGTCGATGAGATCGTCGTTGCCACCGGGCTGCGCCCCGACCTGGGGATGCTCTCGGAGCTGCGCCTGGGCCTCGACCCGGCGGTAGAGGCGCCTGTAGCGCTCGCGCCGCTGATCGACCCGAACCTCCACAGCTGCGGCACGGTGCGCCCGCACGGTGTTGATGAGCTGAGCCACCCAGAGCCGGGCTTCTACATCGTCGGGATGAAGAGCTACGGCCGTGCGCCGACCTTCCTGCTGCTGACGGGCTACGAGCAGGCCCGCTCGGTGGTGGCGGCGCTGGCCGGGGATTGGGAGGCGGCACGGCGGGTCGAGTTGGAACTGCCCGAGACCGGCGTCTGCTCCGGGCCGGTGGCGGCCGGCGGCGCCGGCGCGGCGGTGAGCTGCTGCGGCCCGGCGGAGACTGCCGTAACGGCGCCGGCCCTCATCGAGCTCGCGTCGCGCGGCAACCTCATCGAGCTTGCGCCGAGGGCCAGCGCCATCGAGGCGGCCCCGGTGGCTGCGGCCGTCTCCAGCTGCTGCTCGGCGGAGGTGCAGTCCAGCTGCTGCGAGCCCGAGGCCAAGGCCGACTGCTGCGGCACGGCGGCGGTCGATACGGGAGCGACGAGCGAATTGGTGGCGCTCACGCCGGCGTCGGACTCGAGCTGCGGCTGTCAGTAGGTGTATACAGGGCGTCGCGTGGTATTCTGACTGCGCGACGTCCTTCACACGATCAACCACGATGATCATTCAGCACCCAGATGGTAGCTACGAGTGCAGCCCTCTAGCACCGGTGCTCGCCCGCTGGGCGCAGGCTCTGGCGCGGCGAGCGAAGGGCTTCGTGGAAGCCTTTCGCATCCATGCGAGCAGTGTTCGGACGGCGGCAGGGTGCGTGCGACGTTCTAGTTGCGAGGGAGGCCACTGCTGATGCTGCCGGTCTTGCTGCGCCGCCGGGTCTACTACGGCTGGCCGATGCTGATCGGCGTCTCGACCGCCCAGGTCGTCTCCTGGGGCATCCTCTACTATGCCTTCAGCGTCTTCGTGGCGCCCATGCAGGCCGATCTGGGCTGGACGACGGTCGAGCTGACTGGTGCCTACTCGCTGGCCCTGCTCTGCTCGGGGCTGATCGCCGTGCCAGTGGGGCGCTGGGTCGACCGGCGTGGCCCACGAGCACTGATGACCGTGGGCTCGATCCTCGCCGTACTGCTGGTCGTAGCCTGGTCGCAGGTGATGAGCCTCGCGGCCTTCTACCTGGTCATGGCTGGGATCGGGCTGGTGTCGGCGGCCGTACTCTACGAGCCGGCTTTCGCGATCGTCGCTGTCTGGTTTCGTCGGCTGCGCGGCCGGGCGCTCACTGTGCTGACCTTCTTCGGGGCGTTCGCCAGCTTCGTCTTCATCCCCCTGAGCGCCTGGCTGGAGCAGATGCTTGGCTGGCGAGGCGCCCTGCTGGCGCTGGCCGCCATCCTCGGGGTGATCACCATCCCAATCCACGCCCTGATGCTGCGACGCAGCCCCGAGGCGATCGGTCTGCTCCCTGATGGTGAGGCTGCGGCGCCCGGCGCACCGACGCACGCTCACACCCGCGAGCACAGTAGCAGCACAGGCGTTGCCCTCGGCGAGGCGCGCTTCTGGCTGCTGACTTTCGCCTTTGCCGTGAGCACCTTCGCGGGCGTCACCATGACCGTCCACATCATCCCGTATCTGACGGGCCAGGGCCACAGCGCCGGCTTTGCGGCCACGGTCGCAGGGCTGTTCGGGCTGATGTCGCTGCTCGGGCGCATGACGATTGGCCCATTGGCCGATCGCGTCCCGCGCCGCTGGGTTACGGCGGGGTTGGTTGGGATGCAGCTCATGGGTCTGGCCGTTCTTGTCGTCGCCGGCGGGACGATGGTGGGAGCGCTGCTCTATGTCGCGCTTTTCGGCGCGGGCTCGGGTACATTGACGATTATGCGCGCAGCGCTGCTGGCCGAGCATTACGGCCCGGCGAACTACGGCACGATCAACGGCGCACAAAACCTCGCCCTCACTGGTGCCCGCACCGTCGCCCCGGTTGGCGCCGGGCTACTTGTTGCCGCCCTGGGCGGCTATGAAGGGCTGCTTTGGGGACTGGTGGGTCTGTTGGCGCTAGGGGTGGGAGCAGTGCTCGCCACACGTGATGCCGTGAGCGTGCAGAAACAGCCCTACGGTGAGGGGCGCTACCGGGTTACGGATTGATGAAATCACCTACCGAGCACATCACATCGCACACGCCCGTTGATGGGGACAATGTCCCGTTCCAGCCGCGTGGCCGCTGGGCGGGGTTGACCCGCTCACCCGGCCCAAGCTGAGGGGTAGTCGTCCCGCGCCGGAGATTGCCGAGTTGACCCTTTTCGACGACGATTACTAACTGCTACACCCGAGCCGTGCGAAACCGCTCGACGGCTTCGCGGTCAAAGCCCGCGGCACGGCTTGGCCGCAACCCGTCGAGGACCGACGCCGGCCGGCCAAGAAGCTCCTCCGCGAGCGCCTCGCCAACTGCCGGGGCAATAGCGAACCCGTGGCCGCTGAAGCCCACCGCCAGATACAGCCCTTCAACCTCGGTCGCCGGGCCGATCAGTGGCACCTCATCAAAGGCCTCGGCCTCCAGGCCGCACCACGACGCCGCGATCTGCTGTGCGCCCACCGCCGGCAGGATCGCACTCGCGGCAGCCCAGCCCCCGGCGACGCTCGCCTCGCGCATTGTGAAGCCCGTCCGGTCCGCTGTCGCATCGCCGGGCCACCCCCCGCCCAGCAGAAACGAGCCATCCGCTAGCTGCTTGAGCGAGAGCCGGCGGCCGAGGGCGCTTACCACCGGACGGAGTAACCCTGGTGTTGCTGGCGTCGAGCGGAGCATCTGGTACACACCGGTGCGGATCGGTAGGGTGAGGCCTATCGTCTCGGCAAGGGTATCGCTCCAGGCTCCCGCGGCCAGCACGGTCTGTCTGGCGCCTACTGCGCCCCGGCTTGTCTTCACTCCCACCATCCGGTTGCCCTCACGGAGAAGCCCGATGCAGGGGGTGTGGGTCCAGTACCTAGCCCCTGCGCGCTGTGCGGCTGCCGCGAAGGCGCGGGTGGTCAGCGCCGGGTCGGCCTGGCCATCGGCAGGG
>DAOUGF010000084.1:0-2356 GCA_034429295.1 Chloroflexaceae bacterium | reverse complement strand
AGCCCGCTCGCATCCCCACGCACCGTGTAGGTGGTACGGGCATGGGGCAGCGCCCCCGAAGTGGGGCGCGGGTGCCAGCGCCCGCACAGCCCGTACCGCACGGCACAGCCTCCTCCAGCGGGGCGCTAGCCCCGCTGGCACATTTCTTGCTTCTGGCGCCAGCGCTACCCGTTGGGCGCCAGCGCCCACACACATGAGGAGCCTTCATGCCGGGCATCCTGATCGTTCACGCCTCCCTTGGCACCGGCCATCTCAGCGCTGCGAACGCCCTCGCGGAGGCGTTCCAGCAATATGGCCGCGGCGTCGTCGTGCTCGATGTGCTCGACTACGCCAACCCCGTGCTCCGCGCCGCCCTGATCCAGTATTTTAAGCAGAGCACCGAGCGCGCTCAGACGCTCTATAAGTTGCTCTATTCCCAGAGCGACGCCGCCGATGTCGAGGAGGCCTTCAGCGGCAATCGGCTCCTCACCTTGCTCGAGCGGCCTTTCATGTCCCAGTTCGAGCAGGTGGTGACCGACCTCAAGCCGGAGGCGGTGATCTCCGTGCACCCCATCCCTGGCCACATCCTCGCCCACAACAAGCAGACCGGCATCCTTGAGCCACCGCTCTACGTGGTTGTCACCGACTATATGGCCCACAGCTCCTGGCTCGTGCCCGGCGTTCAGCGCTATTTTGTGCCTAGCGACTTCACGCGGCGTGAGCTGCTGATCCGCGGCGTCGCTCCCGAGCAGATCGAGGTCACTGGCATCCCGGTGAACCTGGCGATCAACGAGCCCAAGGAGCCCTCCGTGGTGCGCGAGCGCCACGATCTGCCGATCGACCGCTGTGTGATCACGCTCTTCGGCGGCGGTCTCGAGGTAGAGCGGGTGCGCCTCATGGTCACCCAGATCCTCGAGAGCCGCACCGATGGCATGCTGGTGGTCGTGGCCGGGCGCAACGAGCGGCTCGAGGAGGCGCTGTCCGACCTTTCGGATGGCCCCCATATGCGCCTGCGGCTCTATGGCAAGGTCGATCACGTGGACGATCTGGTGGTCGCCAGCGATCTGGTGATCACCAAAGCCGGCGGCCTCACCGTCAGCGAGGTGCTCGCCCGCGGTGTCCCGATGGTGATCATCGACCCGGTGGCTGGCCAGGAGGAGTGGAACGCCGATGTGGTAGTGGGGGCCGGCGCTGGCATCCAGCTGCGGATGCCCGAGACGGTGCCCGTCGCCGCGCTCTACCTGCTGAGCCAGCCCGAGCGCCTGGAGCTGATGCGCCGCCAGGCCCGCCTGATCGGCCGCCCCCGCGCAGCCCTCGATGTCGCCGGCAGCATCCTCGGCGACATCGGCGGGGAGTAGCTCGAGTGCTACCCGGCGGGCAAGATCCGGCCCGCCACCTCGCCGAAGCCAATCCGGTAGCCTTCGCCTTCGCACCAGCCGGTGAGGGTGAGCCGGTCGCCATCCTCCAGCCACACCCGCGTCTCGCCGCTCGGCAGCCCGATCGGCTCGCTGCCGCGCCAGGCCAGTTCCAGCATACAGCCCCGCTCCTCCCGCGTCGGCCCGCTGATCGTGCCGGAGGCCAGCAGGTCGCCCGGCCGCAGATTGCAGCCAGCCACGGTGTGATGGGCCAACTGCTGCGCCATGCTCCAGTAGAGATAGCGGAAGTTGCTGGCGGCGATCCGCGCCGGACTGCTCATGCGCGCAGTTTGCAGTAGCACCTCGAGCTTGATATCGAACGACCCTGGGCCTTCCTGCTGCAGGTACGGCAGCGGCGCGGGCTCCTGGGGCGGCCCCGCAACGCGGAACGGCTCCAGCGCCTCCAGGGTCACCACCCACGGCGAGATCGAGGTGCAGAAGTTCTTCGCGAGGAAGGGGCCGAGGGGTTGATACTCCCAGGCCTGGATGTCGCGGGCGCTCCAATCGTTCACCAGCACCAACCCGAAGACCTGCTCCTCGGCTCGCTCCACCGGCACCGGCTCGCCGAGCGGGTTGCCGGGGCCTACAAAGAAGCCCATCTCCAGCTCGAAGTCCAGTTGCCGGGTGGGGCTGAAGAGCGGCGCCGCGGCGTCCGGCGGCTTGATCTGGCCTTGAGGGCGCCGCACATCGGTGCCGCTCACGACGATCGAGCTGCTGCGCCCGTGATAGGCCACCGGCAGGTGCAGCCAATTCGGCAGCAGCCCGCCCTCGCGGCCACGGAACATCACGCCGACGTTGGTTGCGTGGTGGCGCGACGAGTAGAAGTCGGTATAGTCGCCGATCTGCGCTGGCAGCAGCAGCTCAACCGCGCTCTGCGGGAGCAGTGCGGCGTCCCGCAGGGCCGGGCTGTCCCGCAGGGCCGGCTCTTCGGCGCTGAGCAGCGTCGTGATCCTGGCTCGCAG
>DAOUGF010000083.1:0-4646 GCA_034429295.1 Chloroflexaceae bacterium | reverse complement strand
TCGCAGCTCGAGGGTCGCGCCGATGGCGGCGGCCCGCTCCCGCATCGAGATCAGGCCGAGCCGTCCGGGCTCGACGCTAGCCGAATCGAAGCCGCGGCCGTCGTCGGTGATCCACAGGGTCAGCGGCGGGCCGGGGCGCAGTTCCAGGCGCACCTTGCTTGCCCGTGCGTGGCGGTTGATGTTCGTCAGGCTCTCCTGCACGATTCGTAGCAAGGCGTGGGCCCGGTCGGCAGGTAGCAGCAGCGAGGTGGGCGCCTCAACGTGCGCCTCCAAGCCGGTGCGCCGCTGGAATGCGGCCGCCCGCGATCGTATGGCTTGGGCGAGGTTCTGTTCGCCGGCGTCGGCGGGGCGCAGCTCGTAGAGCAACTCGCGCATCTCGGCCAGGGCGCCCCGCGTCAGGTCGCGGATCTGCTCCAGCGAGCGCCGGCCCTCGTCGCGGTCCAGCTCCCACAGCTCCGGCAGCGCCTGGGTGAGCAGGCTCATGCTGAAGAGCGACTGGGTCACCGAGTCGTGCAGCTCGCGGGCCAGCCGCCGCCGTTCCTCCAGCAGGGCCACCTGCTGGGCCCGCTCGGCCGCCAGCGCGTGTTGGAGCCTGCTGTCGAGGGCGCTGGCAAGCTGCGATGCGGTGGTCTGGTAGAGCCGCAGCTCCGTGGCGGGCCACTCGTAGGGCCGGTCGTGGCTGAGGATCACCAGGCCGAAGCGCCGGCCGCGGGCGAGCAGCGGGATGAAGGCCAGGGCCGGCCGGCCCGACTGGGCCTGGTGGTGGCGCAACTCCTCGGAGATCCGCGGGTCGGTGCGCACATCGCTGATGGTGACGGTCTCCCCGGCGTCCAGCAGCTCGTCCAGATCGTCGTGGATATGGGGTAGCCGGCGCTGCTCCATGCGCACGCCCGTCGCCGCCGTCCAATAGCCCTGCACCGCCACCGTGAGCAATCGGTCCTGCTCGTCTCGCTCATACAGCGCCACGGTGCAGATGAAGGGGCCGCGGGCCGCTACCTCGTGGAGGTAGGAGGCGATCACCTCCTCGGCGCTCATCGCGGCGCCCAGGCTGCGGCTCACCTCGAAGAGCAGGCGCGTGGTTTCCAGGGCCCGCTGCAGCCCGATGATCAGGCGGGCGTTGTCGAGGGCCGCGCCGATCTGGTCAGCGACCACGCTGATCCCGATCACCTCGTCCCGGTCGATCCGCCGGTCCGACTCGACATTGATCACGCCGAGAAGCCGCTCGCCCACCATGATCGGCACGGCCAGCTCGGCGCAAATATCAGGGCTCGCCAGCACCGGCAGATAGCTCGGCTCCACCCGCACATCGTTCACGAGGATGGCCCGGCGCTCGCGGGCGGCGCGGCCCACTAGGCCCTGGTAGATGCTCTGGCGGTAGTTGGCGGGGGCGCGGGGCAGCCCATCGCTCGCGTCGGCGAGCAGCACCAGCGTCTCGGGGTCGTCGGGGTCGATCACGCCGGCGGCCACATAGCGCAGCCCGAAGCTCTCGCGCACGGCCTCGACCGTAGCAGCGAACAGTTCGGCGGTATCGCGGCCCGAAGCGATCAGTCGGGCCACACGCTCGATCAGGGCCGCGCGGGCAGCCTGAGCCTCCGCCGCAGCGAGCCGGCGGCGCAACAGAGCGAGCTCGTCAGCCTGGGTCGTCATGCTGTCTCGCCTGGGCCGACGCCCATTTGGGGGCGCTTGGGCGCGGCCCAGCGACTTGACACTTCCTGGTCCTCAGCGGCGCGCGCGCCGCCAGACCAATTGTAGCATCAAGCGCGACAAGAGCACAGCCGGGGTGAGCGCCCTCGCGTTGCTCGGGCTAGGGGACAAGGGGACATCCTGACGACACCGTCAGGATGTCCCCTTGTCCCCCTGTCCCCTTGTCACCTTGTCACATCACCCTCGCTCCACAGCTTGCTGCTGTAGGCGGCCCGGGCGCAGCGCTCCGTTGGCCAACAGGATGCCGACAATCACCAGCGCCAGCCCGATCAGCGTCTCGACCGTGATCCGCTCCCGCAGGAAGAGCGCGCCGTAGACCAGGGCGAACGGCGGCAGTAGGTAGGTCACCATCGAGGTGCGCGTGGCACCGATCCGGGCCATCAGCCAGTAGAGCAGCACATAGGCGAAGGAGGTGCCCACGACGGCCAGCGCCAACACCGCGCCGAGCGCCAGGGGCGACGGTAGCGGCGATGGGATGCCGTCGGTCAGCAGGGCTGCCGGCGTGATCAGGATCGCGCCCGCGAGCAGTTGGCCGGTGGCCGGCACGAGGGCGGGCACGCCGCGGAAGGCCCGCCGCCCGTGGATGCCAGCGATGGCGTAGCAGAGGGCCGCCAGCAGCACTGCCAGCTGCGGCAGTGCGCCGCCGTCGGTCAGACTCACGCTGTCGATGCCTACCGCGATCACCACCCCTACGAAGCCCACGAGCACACCCAGCGCTTTCACCCCGCTCAGCTGCTCCTCGCGTGTCCACAGGTAGGTCAGCAACACCGCGAAGAGCGGCGTCGTGGCGTTCAGGATCGCCGCCATCCCGCTCTGCATATACTGCTCCGACCAAGTGATCAGCAGGTAGGGCAGCACCAGGCCCACCGCTCCCAGCAGGAACAGGTCGACCCAGGCCCGCGGCCGTGTTGGCAGGCGCATCCCACGCCCATAGAGCACGCCCAGCAGCACGATCGCCGAGATCACCAGCCGCAAGGCTACCAGCGTCATCGGCGGCATCTCCGCCACCCCGATCTTGATCAGGAGAAACGAGGCGCCCCAGACGGCGCCGAGCAGTATGAGGACGCCGAGAAAGCGAGTTTGCATGCAACCCTCTCCGTTAGCGCGCCGTCGTCATGGCCGCCCGCCGGCCCGAGGTACGGCGCCTCCACGAATCTATCGGAGAAATGGACTAGCTACAAGAGCCATTTGGCCGAGATTTGACCAGTCCATTTCAGCCGCAACGTAACATGTGAGGAGCAGGGAAGGCGTCTGTTACAGCAGCCGCATGCTGCGCTTTCTATGGGCGATGCCGCATTCGCATCAGGGCGGCGGGGCCTGCTATACTGAGCTCTATCTCTGTGGTTCCGAATCGTTCGCCTAGCGAATCTTTCGCCCCGCGCTGTAGGCGCTGCCAGATGGGGAGGACAGGGCCATGCCGCTGAGTGCGCCGACCGTCGCCGAGCTCACCCGCTACTGGGCTGGCTTCTTCGGCTGCCCGCCGGCTGCTCTCGACCAAGACGCGGTGCAGGTGCTCCCCCACGCCGAGCTCGAAGCCTACCGGGGCATCTACTGCTTTCGTCGCGGCGCCACCGCGCTGGTCTCCGTGCCGCCGGACGAGCTCGCCCAATGGCAGACGCGCCTCGCCGGCCTCGACGCAGCGACCCTCACCGACGCCGCCGCGATGGCCGCCTTGCTCGGCTTCCCCGCCGAGCGCCTGATCGGCCCCGCCTCGCTGGCCTACGCCGACGAGGCCACGCTGCGCCCGCTCCCGACGGCCGGCACCCGTCTGCTTACCGCCATCGACGAGGAGGCCCACGCCGCGCTGAAGGCCGCCTGCTCACCCCTGGAGTGGGAGCATGGCGGCAGCGAGCTCGGCCTGCTGCCCCTCAGCGGCCGTTTCGTGCGCGGGGCGCTCGTCGCCCTGGCGGGCTACGAGCTCTGGGGCGAGCGGATCGCCCATATCGCCGTGATCACCCACCCGGCCCACCGCGGCCAGGGCTACGGCGCCGAGGCCGTGAGCCTGCTCGCGGAGGGCATTGTCGCCCGCGGGCTGATCGCCCAGTACCGCACCCTCTGCGCCAACACGCCCTCGCTGCGGATCGGCGCCTCCCTGGGCTTCGTGCCATATGCCGAGACGCTGGCGATCCGTCTGAAGGGCTGAGGCCTTCCTGTGGGAGAATTCCTATGAGCTGCTGCCACCACTGTCGTGATGCCGAGAGCTACTTCGACCGGCGCGACGCCCAGCGCCGCCTGGCCCGCTATCGCCGCCGCGGCCCCGAGGGCACCACCAAGCTGCTGATCGAGGCGCTGCGCCCCGCCGTCACCGCCGACGCGACGATCCTCGACATCGGCGGGGGCGTGGGTGTAGTTCATCACGAACTGCTGGCCGCCGGGGCCGCCAGCGCCGTTGATATCGACGCCTCCTCGGCCTACCTGGCCGCCGCTCGTGACGAGAGCGCCCGCCGCGGCCATGGCGAGCGGGTCTCCTACCGCCACGGCGATTTTGTCGCCCTTGCGCCGTCGGTCGCCCCGGCGGATATCGTCGCCCTCGACAGGGTGATCTGCTGCTACCCCGATATGCCCGCCCTGGTTGGAGCTGCGGCGACGCGGGCCAAGCGCGTCATCGGGCTGGTCTACCCGCGCGATACCTGGTGGGTGCGGGCCGGGCTGTGGGTGGTGAACCTCGGCTTCGCTATCGCCCGCAGCGCCTTCAGGGTCTTCTGCCATCCTACGGCCGCCGTAGATGCCGAGCTGCGCCGGGCCGGGCTAACCCAGCAGCTGCGGCGCACCAGCGGGCCCTGGCAGGTAGTGATCTACTCGCGGGGGTAGGGGTCCTCGTGGCCCTCCTCTAGCGACTTGACCTCTTCAGGTGTGAGCGCGGCGCGGGCGGCTTCCACAGCGGCCTCGGCGTCCTGGCGCTGCCGGAGCGCCTCGTCGTGCGGTGTGTCGGGGTCCGCCTG
>DAOUGF010000082.1:0-5415 GCA_034429295.1 Chloroflexaceae bacterium | reverse complement strand
CCCTAGCCCGAGCGAAGCGAGGGCGATCACCTTGTCACCTTAGCAGACACTATGCTGCATGATCAGACCATACAACAGCAGACGGTGCGGGTGGGCGCCGTGGAGATCTCGCCGCGGCGGGCGCTCGGCGGGCTGATGCTGCTTATGGCCGCCCTGCTGATCGGCGCGGGCGCCTACAAGTATTCCTACTGGGGCCACGGCTTCGACATGGTGGATTTCCACATGCCGATCTGGGGCACGACCCAAGGGATGTTCCTGCTCGTCTCGCGCTACAACTTCACCGACACCTTCATGGGGCTGGATGTGGCCCTGGGCTTCCTGCCGGCGATCCCCTTCTACGCCATCATCCCTTCGGCGTACACGCTTGTCGTCCTGCAGACGCTACTGCTGGTCTCGGCGGCCATCCCGGTCTACCTGATCGCCCGCGACCAGCTCGGCGGCTGGGCCGGGGTGGCCTTCGCGGCGCTCTATTTGCTCTACCCGACGACGCAGTTCATGGGGATGGCAGCGCCCTTCCAGCCGCGGGTGCCGGCGCTGGTGCTATTCTTCTGGGCCTTCTGGGCGCTGGAGCGGCGGCGTCTCTGGCTCTACCTGGCGTTGCTCGGTTTGGCGATGCTGGCGCGCACGGACGCGGCGCTGGTGGCGGTGGCCTTCGGGATGGTGGCGGCGCTACGGCGGGCACCTTGGGGCTACAGCATCCCGCCGATGGTTGTGGGCCTCGCCTACTTCTATGTGGCGATCACCTACATCACGCCGCAGTTCTACAGCCCAAGCTTCACACCGCCCCCGCAGGTCGAGGTGCCCTTCGACCTGAACCGCGACTATAACGATATGTGGCCCTGCGGGGTGAGCCCCCAAGCCTGCTACTATATGCATCTTGGCGGCAGCATCCCGAACATCGTGAAGAACATCCTCACCCACCCGGTCGAGGTTTTCTTCTTCGTGTTCCAACCGGCCAAGCTGGAGTATCTGCTGCTGATGTTCGCCGGGCTGCTCTTCCTGCCGATCTTTGCGCCGCGGGAGCTGCTGCTGGCCGCGCCGGTCTTCGCGATCAACCTGCTCTCGAACCGTGTCTACCAGTATGTGATCACGGAGCAGTATCAGATCCTCGCGATCCCGGGGATGGTGATCGCGGCGATCTATGGGGGTGTTTGGATCGCGAATGTCGCGAAAGGGCGCGAAAAACGCGAAACGAAGGTTCGAACCTTCGAAAGGGAAGACGCGAAAGGAAAGCGCGAAGACGCGAAGGGAAAGGGCGAAGGCGCGAAAGAGGCCGGCGCGAAACAGACAAAGGTTGGGCCGTGGGCACTGGCGGCGATGGTGGGGCTCGTGGCGCTGCTGAATATCCCGCTGAAGAACCCGGTGGTCTCGGCGATTCGCTACCCCGAGCGGCCAGAGCGGGTGGCGCTGATGGAGCGCATGAAGGAGATGATCCCGCCCGACGCTGTGGTGGCCGCGACCTCGTTCCAGGCGCCGCACCTGTTGCCGCGCACTGAGATCTACTATATCCCCGGCGGGCCGATGCACCACCAGGTGGACGAGGCCGAGTACGCCTTTATCGATGCGCGCTCGGCTGCCCTGCGGGCCGAGGCTGCGAAGGGCAACGATATCGTCGCGCGCCTGCGCGCCGACCCGGCTTGGGAGATCCTGGCCGAGGAAGATGATTTGATCCTGCTGCGGAAGCGCTGAGCGCCATGCCGCAATCTGCAATCGTGATGACAGAACTCGAACAGGCGATTGATCCCTGGCTCCAGCATATGACCTGGCGGCGCGACTTTGCGCGCTGGCGCGAGCGGCGGCTGTACCAGGAGCGTTACCAGGCCGAGCGGCTGGAGATGCTCGAGGGCGCGGCCGGGCCGCTGGCGGGGCTGCGGCTGCTCGATCTCGGCGCGGGCATGGGCGGCTTCGCGGTGGCGGCGGCGCTCGGCGGCGCCCGCGTGACAGCCTGCGAGTACAACCCGGCTTACTGCCGGATCATCGAGTTGCGGGCGGCGCGCCACGGGCTGCGCCTGCCGGTCTTTAACGCGGCGGGCGAGGCGCTGCCCTTCCCCGACGCCAGCTTCGATGCGGCGACGGCCTGGGATGTACTCGAGCACGTGCGCGACCCGCGGCGGGTGCTGGGGGAGCTGGCCCGCGTGCTGCGGCCCGGCGGCCACGCGCTGATCACGGCGATCAACCGGCGGGCCTGGGTGGACCCGCACTACCACATCGCAGGGCTAAACTGGCTGCCGCGCCCGCTGGCCGAGCTGATTATTGCCATCAGGGGGCGCAGCAAGGCGGGCGCCGCCTTCCGCGATATGCAGCGGCTGAGCGAGATGCATTACTTCCACTACCCCGAGCTGCTGCGCCTCTGCGAGAGCCTCGGCTTCCGCGTGCGCGACATGCGCGAGGAGCAGTTGCGGGCGGGGCGCTTCGTGAGCCGCAAGGCGAGCCGGCGCGCTATTCGCGCCGGGCTGCGGGCCGTGGGGCTGGAGCTGCCGGCGTACCGGGCGCAGCGTCGCTGGTACGTGGGCATGTTCGAGCTCGATCTGGAGAGGGTGGCGTAGCCAGTGACATCGGAGCCGACCACACCAAAGCCATCGCTCTCCGCCCAAGTCTCCCGCGCGGTGGTCTGGAACACGCTGTTTGTGCCGCTGCGGCTGGTGGCCGAGGTGCTCTCGACCCTGGTGAAGCTCAACCAACTCTCGCAGCCAGGCTTCGGTCTGGTGTCGCTGGTGCGGGGCACGGGCAACCTGTTCGGCACGGGGATCGATCTGGGCACGGCGCGGGCGCTGCCGAAATATATCCCCGAGGTGGACAACGCGGGCGGGCCGCGGGCCGTGCTGCGGCTGCTGGCGGCCGTCTTCGCGCTGCAGATGGCGGTGCTGCTGCTGGTGACCCTGGGCCTGGCTCTGGCCCAGCCCCAGATCAGTGGCTACCTCCACGGGATGCTGAGTAATGATGTGGCGGTGGAGGCGGCGGCGCGGGCCGAGTTGGCGGCCTTCGTCTCCAGCTACACCTGGCTGATCATCCTGGTGGTGGTGCTGCTGCTCTTCTTCGGTACCTGCTACGATATGCTCATGGCCTTCTTGAGCAGCTTTTTCCGCCAGAAGGCCTGGAACAGCATCGCCCTGGCGGCCGGGCTGCTGCCGCAGTTGCTCACGGTGGCGGCGATCCTCATTCTGCCGGCTGCGCTCGACATCCTCGGCGTGCTGGTTGCGATGGTGCTGGCGCCTGCGATCGCGGTGGCGCTGGCGGCCTGGCAGGTGCTCGGGGCGCAGCGGGACGAGAGCGGCCGGCGGATCTCGTTCCTGAGTGAACTGCGGGCCGCCGTGCGCGATGTGCGGGCGGCGCTGCCGAAGGGCTTCGTGCGCTACAGTGCGGTCTCCTACCTGATGACCGTGACCGACTTCGTGGCGAGCTTCGAGTTCGTCAACTTCTTCACGGGCGACATCCAGGGGGTGGCGCTGCTGTCGGCGGGGGCGCTGCTGGTGCGCATGGCGCTCGGCTACCTCTACACGCCGATGGTGGGCGTGCAGGTGCCGCTCTTCTCGCGGGTGCGGCAGGGCGAGGGCGGCACGCTGAACGGCGCGTACCAATCGCTGGTGCGGCTACAGCTGCTGCTGCTCGTGCCGGGCGGCGTTGGGCTGATGCTGCTGGCCGAGCCGGCGCTGCTGGTGCTCAACCCGAGCTACCTGCCTGCCGCGCCGATCGTCTGGGTGTTGGTGCCCTGTCTGTTCATCGAGTGTCTGCTCACCACGGCCCACAACGCGTTGATCGTCCACGAGCGGCTGGGGACGATCATCCTCTCGCGGCTGCTCACACTGGCGGTGGTGGTGCCGCTGGCGATCGTGCTGCCCGCGCGGGCAGGGCTGGTGGGCATGGCGCTGGCCTTCGGGCTGGCCCGCCTGGCCGCCGGCCTCTGGGTGACGGCGAGCGGGGCGCGGCTGCTCGGCCTGCGCTGGCCCTGGACCTTCACGCTGCGGGTCTCTGCCGCGACGGCTGCGATGGCACTGCTGATCTTCGCCGTGCGAGGGCTGTTGCCGCCCGTCTCCGTTGACGCGAGTCTATCCGACCGGCTCGGGATGATGGTGCTGATGTTCGGCCTCGCCGCGGGCGGCGCCGCCGCCTTCTTCATCGCGCTGCGGCTGCTCGGCGGGATCGACCAGCAGGATCGGGCGCAGCTCGCGCGCATCCGGCTGCCGCTCAAGCGCTGGCTGCTGCGGGTGCTATAGTAAGAACGATGCGACGTATTGCGTCACTGTGGCTCCAGATCATGACCGGCGCGCGGCCCATGCCGGCCGCGGGCGCCTCGAGCGCGGAGGCGGGCGGCCGCCGCCACAGTCTGGCGGCCCACGCGCTCCTGCTGATCGGCGTGCTCATCGCCACGTTGGTCGGCTATAACGACCCTAACCCGCTCGACATGCGGGTTGATGTGCGGGCGCCCGGGCTCCACAGGCAGCTCTACGACCTCGAGCGTTACGGCGACTACTTCTACCGCTGGACCGACGGCTACGCACAGATCTGCCTTGAGCAGGCCGGCTCCCTGCCAGCTGCCATGATCCGCTTGAGCGTGGTGGGCGAGCTGGCGGTGCCGCTTGGAAATGACCAGATCTATCTGGGGGTGAACGGGCGGCCTGTGGCCAGGCTGCCGCTGACGGCCGAGACGCGCCGCTACGACCTGCTGGTGGGCGCCGCGCTGCTGCGCTCGCCGGACCTCTGCCTGCAGATCAGCAGCGATACCGCGGTTGTGCCGCCTGACCCGCGGCAGCTTGGCGTGCCGCTGCACGCGCTGAAGGTACGCCCTCTGGTGAGCCAGGGGTTGGTGCTCCCCGGCCTGCTCCAGACCGGGCTGAACCTGCTGCTGGCGTTGCTGCTGCTCCGGCTGCTCCGTTGGGTGGGGCTCGGCTGGTGGCCGGCCACCGCGCTGCTGCTGGTGGCGGCCGCGGCCGTGGCCGGCGCCGTCTACAGTTGGGCACTGCCAGTAGGCCTGGGGCTACTGCGCAAGCAGGCGGCCGTGGTTGGCCTGCTCGCCATGCTTATGGCGGGCGTCAAGGGCCTGCAGCTAATCGACGGGCAGCGTTGGCCGGGCGGCGGGGTGCCGCGCTACCGCATCACCGCCGATATGTCTATGACTCTGCTGGCGAGCATAGGGCTGGTGGGCGGCGTCTGGCTTATCCAGCAGATTTGGGGGTACAGCAGCGTCTGGCCCCTCAAGGCAGGCTGGTTCCCTGCCCTCACCCCCTGGGCGCTCCTGCCAGTTGCCCTCTTCGCCGGCTGGCTGGCGCTGGTGTTGGCCGCCCTGGCGCGGCCGGACGAAGTGCCGGTGCCCTTGGCGCTGAGCCTGGTTCTGGCCGGCGCGCTCGGGCTGCCGCCGGCGCTCAAGTGGGCGGTGCGAGGGTTGGACTCGCTCTTCGTCACCTTTCGCGACAGCCC